>NZ_JADNHD010000009.1:64580-107245 GCF_015553695.1 Ruminococcus sp. BSD2780120874_150323_B10 | reverse complement strand
TTCCATTTATGTAGTCCATTACTACCTTCTTCTTGAATTCATAACTGTATTTTGACATAAAAATACCGACCTCCAAAATTAGATTTTTTAGGTCTAACTTTTGGGGGTCGGGTCATTTGTGTCATTGAGCGGTTTTGTTGTGTTTAAATTTAAAATTATGGTTTAGCGGAGTGTCGGTCGGGCATTGAAAATTAGCTAACGCTAAATTATCCTCCCAAAAAGCAAAAAGGTTTACTCAATTTTTTCAAAAATTGCGGGTTTGGGCAGCGCCCATAAAATTTTCCGATACTACAATTCTTCGGGCGCAAACAGCCACGCTGTTTGCGTGCTAAAACTAAGTTTGTTAAAACAGGCGACAGCCATTAAAAAAATATATTTTATTAATGAAATAACGAATTTCTTTTCTTGTTGCTATCGCATTTTTAAAGGCTAACGCCGTTGTGTTCAAGCCGCCAAACAGCGAGCTGTTCGGCTATCGTTAGATTGCGTAAACGGAAAGTATTTGTGGGCTTTGCCCACACCCACGACCTTTGAAAAGGTCGACCAACCTTTTATAATTGCTTGATAAAGCAATCAGCTAAACCATAATTTTTGCTAAAACAGCCGTACTCCGAACAAACTCAAAATCCAGAGAACAAATCCGTAAATTATTGATGCAGAAACTCCGTATACTATTACCGGACCTGCAATTATAAATAATTTAGCACCGAGTCCCGCTATATATCCCTCTGACTTAAATTCAATTGCAGGTGAAGATACTGCATTGGCAAAACCTGTTATCGGTACAAGAGTTCCTGCTCCTCCGTGTTTTGCTATTTTGTCATACACGCCAATTGCCGTCAGTAAAATGCCTATGAATATCAGCGTTACGGAACACAATGTTTTACTGTCTTTTTCTGCCGCACCGAGCATTGCGTATAAATCCGTAAATCCCTGCCCGATTGTGCATATTGTTCCGCCTATTAAAAAGGCTTTTATGCAGTTCACAAAAAGTTTACTTTTCGGTGAATTTTTCGTCACAATTTTATTGTATTCTTTTGGTGAAATCATATATACATTAACTCCGTTTCGTTTATAACTTGCTGATTAAATGTACTAATATTATGTGTTAAAAATTTGTTCTTATGTAAGATTAGTTTATGTAAAATAACAGTTTATTTTTGATGAAATATGATGTATAATGTTAAATGTATATTTATGTATTGTGAGGTGGAGTATCGTGGAGCATTATCTTGATAACAGCGCAACAACCGTTGCATCGCTTGCGGCGGCTAAAAAAGCGTTTGAGATGATGACGGAAAATTACGCAAACCCATCTTCACTTCATTACAGAGGAATGCTTGCGGAACAGGAGCTTGAAAAGGCGAGAAAGGCGGTTGCTAAGCAGCTTTTTGCCCAAACCGAAGAAATCATCTTTACAAGCGGCGGTACGGAGGCAAATAACCTTGCTCTTTTCGGCACTGCATATGCAAAAAAACGCAGAGGTACTAAGATTGTTACGACTTCCGTTGAGCACAGCAGTATTATGGAGTCTTGCAAAAGACTTGAGCAAGAGGGCTTTGAGATTGCATATGTAAGCCCAAGACAAGACGGAGTTGTGCATACCGAGGATATTCTTGCGGAAGTAAACGACAATACAGTTCTTGTTTCTGTTATGTATGTAAATAACGAAACGGGTGCTATTATGCCTGTTGCAGAGATTTTTGATGCGGTAAAGGGAAAAAAATCGGATATTATCTGCCATACAGACGCAGTTCAGGCTTTCGGCAAAATAGCCGTTAATCCTAAAAAACTCGGTGCAGACCTTGTAAGCGTGTCGGCTCACAAAGTACATTCTCCAAAGGGATGCGGCGCAATATATATAAAAAAAGGTGTGCGACTTGTACCGAGGACTTACGGCGGCGAACAGGAAAAGAAAATCCGCCCGGGTACAGAACCGTTGCCGTTGATTGCGGCATTCGGAGTTGCCTGTAATGAATTTGCAATAGAAAAGAATTACGAAAAAGTTGCCGAACTTTGCGAATACGCAAAAAATCAGCTTACAAAAATAGACGGAGTGGTTATAAATTCACCGCAGAACGCTTTGCCGTATGTTCTGAATTTTTCGGCGGGCAAGGTTAGAAGTGAAACTATGCTCCATTTCCTTGAGGAATACGAAATTTATGTTTCCTCGGGCAGTGCTTGTGCAAAGGGCGCACCGAGTTATGTGTTAAGCTCAATGGGATACGGAAGTTACAGAGCAGACAGCGCATTGCGTGTAAGCTTTTCAAAGCTGAATACAAAAGAAGATGTTGACGCACTGTGCACAACGCTTGCGCAGGGATTAAAAGTTCTTGTTCACAGATAAACTGAAAGGTAAAGAATTAATGAAAGAAATCATACTTTTAAAAGACGGCGAAATTGTACTTAAGGGTCTTAACCGTCGTACATTTGAGGATGTTCTCAAAAAGAATATCAGACACGCAATTTCACATTTGGGCAGTTTTGAAATAAAATCCGCTCAATCAATTATATATGTAAAACCGCTTTCGGACGATATTGACCTTGACGAGGCTTGTCTGAAAATTTCAAGAGTATTCGGCATTGTGTCATATTCGAGAGCGGCAATCTGCGAAGAAAAAACACTTGAATCAATTATTGCTACCGCACCTGTTTATCTTGAAAAAGAGTTAAAGGCTGTGAAAACCTTTAAGGTTGAGGCAAGAAGAAGTGACAAACGCTTTCCGTATAAGTCGCCCGAAATATGCGCAGAACTCGGCGGAGTTATTCTTGATAAATTCCCACATCTTAGCGTTGATGTTCATAATCCGGATCTTATCGTAAATGTAGAGGTTCGTGATTTTGGCGCTTATGTTCACGGTGCGGCGCATAAAGGTGCGGGCGGTATTCCTGTAGGTACAAGCGGCAATGCTGCTATTCTTATAAGCGGCGGTATTGATTCTCCTGTTGCCGCATATATGATGGCAAAAAGAGGTTTGAAACTTACAGCCGTTCACTTTGCAAGTCCGCCTTACACAAGCAAAAGAGCAGAAGATAAGGTAGTAAGACTTTTAAGACGAGTAAGCCGTTATGCAGGCAAAATGACAATGTACACAGTTCCTTTTACAAAGATTCAGAAAACTATAAAAAATGAATGTCCGGAAGAATTGTTTACAATCATTATGCGCAGACTTATGATGCAGATTTCTTCAAGAATTGCAGCGGATAACGATTGCACGGCGCTTATTACAGGCGAGAGCTTGGGTCAGGTTGCAAGTCAGACTATAGGTGCTTTAAGCTGTACAGATGATGCGGCAGACTTGCTTGTGTTCAGACCTCTTATCGGTATGGATAAGCAGGAGATTATTGACATTTCATATAAAATCGACACTTATGATATTTCAATCGAGCCTTACGAGGATTGCTGTACGGTATTTACTCCAAAGCACCCGAGAACAAGACCTGTTTTGAAGTATGTAAAAGAGGCACAGGAAAAAGCAAATTTTGAACCGATGATTGAAGAGGCTCTTGCAAATCTCAAGGTAACAGAGATTTCAGCAAAAGACGAATAACATATATACCAAAACAAAAATTACTGTGACACGAAAGGATGGACCTGCGTGGATATTGAAATTTTATTGGTAAACCAAAACGATACCCCTGCATTAGACAGCGGCGAACTTTCGGACAAACTTGCCGAAAACGGTTTTACGCTTACCTATATAACACCTGTCGACTTTAAAAGCAAAAAAATTATTTCCGCTCTTGACAAATGTGCGGATAATAATGAAAAGCCTTCTGTTGTAATTTTAGCAAACGCACTTTCGGATAAAGGTGCGGACAGCTTTAAAAAACATTTTTCAGAGGTAGTTGCACAGGCGGAAAAAGCCGAAAAACCCAAAGCTCCGAAAGACTATTGGAAAAAGCGCACAAAAGCACTGAAAAATGCTGAAAAATTGAAATTATCAGACGAAAGAGTGCAGGAGATAAAAGACAGTTTTAAGCTGTACAGAAAGAAATCCAAGATATTTAATCTCGGCGATTTAGGAAACGGCTGCAAAGGCTTTTGCTTTATGTACAAGGGTATGAAAGTCACAGCATTGCCACAGAAAAAATATTCGCTGAACAATATCGACGATATGATTTTGGCGGCGGCTCAAAAAACTGTTGAAGTGTTTGAAAATAACGAGGCGGAGTATCCCGGTGGATTCAGTAAGGTTGAGTATGTTCCTCCCAAAAAAGGACTGAAATACCGATTTATTCCGATGCGTGGCGACAGCGGTAAGGAAATTGCGCGAAAATCCGTTGCAATTGTTTCACTTGTTGTGTTTGTCGGCGCTCTTTCAATGCTGTTTTACAATATGGTTTACCTGAGTTATCAGAATAAAGAAAAAATGAATGATATTCAGATGATTTACCATAATACAACTGATGATAATACTTCGCAGGGCGGAGATAAAAAACCGTCAGAAGAAGAAAAAGTGGATTGGGCAAAACTCAAAGATATTAATAAGGAAATTGTCGGTTGGATACAGATTAACGATACCGGAATCGACTATCCTGTGCTGTATCACGAGGGTGACAGCCGTTCTTCTCAGTATTATCTTTACCGAGATTACAGAGGCAATCCTGATGATTGGGGCAGTGTATTCATAGACTATCGAAGTACCGAGAGCACAAAGAGCAAAAATGTTATTATGCACGGTCATCATATGAATGACGGTACAATGTTTGCGGGGATGCTCAAATACGGCAGATACTCCATAGATATGGATTTCTACAAAAAAGCTCCGACAATTACATTTAACACTCCCGAAGAAAATGCGACATACAAGATAATTTCCGTGTTCAAGACAAACACATTGTCAAGTCACGGCGAATTCTTTAACTATATGATAGGTTCATTCCAAAACGATAAGGATTTTATGAACTATGTTTATAATGTCAGAGTTCGTTCAATGGTGAATTGCCCTGTTGATGTTAACGAAGACGACAGCCTTATCACACTTTCAACCTGTTCGTATGAATATACGGATTTCAGAACAGTAATTGTTGCAAGAAAGGTAAGGAACGGCGAATCGGCAAAGGTTGATGTTTCACAGGCATCTGCAAATAATAATGCAGTATGGCCACAGGTTTACTATGACAGAAACGGCGGTACACGTCCAAAGGTAACAGATTTCTGTACTGCATATGAAGCAGGTCAGATTGACTGGTACAGCGGCGATTATGACTTTAAGGATCAGAAAGTGGTTGAGGCAACTACCGCACCTGCTACAACAGATGCACAAGGCAATACAGTAAAACCGACACAACAGCCAACAACCGCTCAACCTACAACTAAGGCTAAGGTTTATGTAACAGTCAAGTTTATTAACTATGACGGAACACAAATCAGCGAACAGAAAGTTGAAGTAGGAAAGTCGGCAAAAGCACCGGCTGATCCCGTAAAGCCGAGCGATGATTATTACGACTATGTATTTAAAGGCTGGCAGCTTGATTTCAGCAAGGTTTACAGCGATATGACAATCGCACCTAACTTTGAGCCTGTATTAAAACAGCAGGCTACCGATGCTCCTGCAGAGGAGGTAGCGGCAGAATGACAGGTGAACTGATTTTTTACGCCGCTCGCAAAACATCACTTTGCGAAAGGTCGTTAAGAAAGAGCTTTTCGGAGCTTGATTTAATTGCAGATGAGGCAAAATTTGCTGCAAACTGCAAAACTCTCGGAGAGCTCGTTGTAAGTTCACTCAAAACAAACGACATAGTTTTTGTTACGGGTGGCTTAGATATAGGCGGAGAAAGCGACAGCCCAAGTGTTTTTGCAAGGGCTTTTGCGGATAATCCGCCGTTGGAAATGAAAAGGTTAAAAAATTCCTCCGGCAGTGACGGTTATGTATTTGCATCGGATTCGCAGGCAATAATTCTTTTGCCTGATGATCCGCAGCAGATAGAAAACATAATGAACGGCGCTTTAAGAGGATTTCTAAAAAGGTATAGGGAAAACAAATTGATTGCTTAAATGCAGCAAAGAGGAAAGGAACAGCATTTTATGAAAACAGAAGCATTTGAAAAATACGAGTCATCAGTACGCTCTTACTGCCGACACTTCCCGACAGTTTTTACAACTGCAAAGGGTTCAATCATCAAAGATGAAGAGGGCAACGAATATATAGACTTTTTCTGTGGTGCAGGTGCGGTAAACTACGGTCATAACAATGAATACATCAAAGCAAAGACTCTTGAGTATTTTTCAACAGACGGAATTATTCACGCACTTGATATGTACACAGTTCCAAAGCGTGAATTTATTGAAACACTTGAAACAAAGATTCTTGAGCCAAGAGGATTTGACTACAGAATTCAGTTCCCGGGCCCGACAGGTACAAACGCTGTTGAGGCTGCATTAAAGCTTGCAAGAAAGTATACAGGCAGAAGAAACATCTTTGCATTTATGGGTTGTTTCCACGGTATGACACTCGGTGCACTTTCCGCAACATCAGAAATGTTTGCGAGAAACGGCGCTATTGCATCTCTTACAGATTGTACACACATTCCTGCTCCTTATATGGTAGAGGGTCTTGATGTAGTTAAGTATATGCAGATGCTCATTGATGACGACCATTCTGCAACAGATAAGCCTGCGGCTGTTATTATGGAAACCGTACAGGCAGAGGGTGGCATCAGAGTATTTGATGTTGAGTTCTTAAAGGCTGTAAGGGAGTTCTGTACAAAGAACGATATTCTTATGATTGTTGATGATATTCAGATTGGTTGCTGCCGCAGCGGCTCATTCTTCTCGTTTGAGCGTGCAGGTATTCAGCCTGACATTGTTGTAATGTCAAAATCAATCGGCGGTATCGGTATGCCAATGTCAATTGTACTTCATAAGCCTGAAATTGATGTATGGAAGCCGGGAGAGCATAACGGCACATTCAGAGGCAATCAGCTTTCATTTGTTGCAGGTAAGGCTGCTATTGAGTATCTTCTCGAAAACAATGTAGAGGCTGAAACAAAGCGTAAGGGTGATATTGTAAAGAACTTTGTTGAAAAGGAAATTCTTCCGCTTAACGATAAACTTGAGCTTAGAGGTATCGGACTTATGTGGGGTATTGACTGCTCAAAGATTGATTCTGCTCTTGCATCTAAACTTTCTGACCTTTGCTTTACAAAGAATCTTATTTGCGAGGTAGCCGGCAGAAATGGCAGCGTATTGAAAATTATGCCTGCTCTTGTAATTGAGGACGAACTTCTCTTAAAGGGACTTAACATTGTTAAGGAAGCATTTAAGGAACTTCTTGCTGATTATTAATATTTAATAGATGTAAATTAAGCCTGTTCGGTTTTCACTGAACAGGCTTTTTGCTTAGAGAGTTTTATTAAATTTTGAGGTGAATTAGGGTTTAGCTGATTGCTTTATCAAGCAATTATAAAAGTTTGGTCGACCTTTTCAAAGGTCGTGGGTGTGGGCAAAGCCCACAAATACTTTCCGTTTATGCAATCTGACGATAGCCAAACAGCTTGCTGTTTGGCGGCTTGAACACAACGGCGTTAGCCTTTAAAAGTGCGATAGCACCAAGAAAGGAATTCGTTATTTCATTAATAAAATATAGTTTTTTAATGGCTGTCGCCTGTTTTTCAAACTATGTGCAAGCACGCAAACAGCGTGGCTGTTTGCGCCTGATAAATTGTTGTATCGGAAGATTTTATGGGCGCTGCCCAAACCCGCAATTTTTGAAAAAATTGAGTAAACTTTTTTGCTTTTTAGGAGGATAATTTAGCGTTAGCTAAATTTCAACGCCCGACCGACACTCCGCTAAACCATAATTTATTCCAATTTTTCGATAAAAAGCCAAAAGCAATCCCTCCGAAAATATCGGAGGGACCGCTGCGTGACTATCGAATATTTAATTAATATCTTAATTATCACCAAGTACCTACATTATAGCCTTTATCTGTCTTTGTTGTTTTAGCATAGTAATTGGTGTCTTTTGAACCTGTGTTAATATCAACAGTCTGTGAAGAACCGTTAGTAAAGATTACGCTGTCGCAAGAAGTCGGAACAGTCAATGTATAAACTGCCTGACCGTGGTCATTATTCTCTACGAAATTCATTTTTGTGCCAGGCCAAGCAACTTCACCCTGACTGCCGCTTGTCCAATAATAACAGTAAATTGTACCTTCCCAGTTAAGTGAGTTTGCAAATGTTACTGTGTATGTATCGCTTGGAGTTGTTGTAGGCTCTGTTGTCGGTTCTGCAGTTGTAGGCTGTGCTGTAGTTGGCTGTGTTGTCGGTGCCGCTGTACTTGCTTGTGTTGTTGGCTGTGTAGGCTGTACAATATACTTATACTGACCTACTAAACTGCCGTCTGCAATATTATGAACCAAGTACATCTGAACAAATGTAGCGTCAATTACATCAACACTGCCGTCATCATTTGCATCTGCCGCAATAAGCTGTTTATCTGTCAATGTTGACTGCTCACTGATAAATAACTGTATAACAGATACATCATTGATTGAAATGTTGCCGTCTGTATCAACATCGCCTATCAATACTTTATCAGACGGTGTTGTAGGAATTTCTGTTGCAGATGTTGACGGCTGTGCTGTGGTAGGTTGTGTAGTCGGTGCTGTTGTAGGAACTTCACCTGAATCGTAAAGATATACAACATTGATTACGCCTGAGGAATAATTGCCTGTTGCATTTAAAGGAGTAATTACATTTTTACCTGCAACTGCAGAAGTTGTGTATGTGTCGCTTGAAGTAACCTTTGTTTTCTCGCTTACAACATCAGAGGCAATCTTTTTGCCTGTTGCAATATCAATATGGCTTGTAATTACTGTAGCGGCAAATGTGATAGCGCCGTTATTAATCCATACTTCGCCGGATGCGGCATAACCGCTTGCACCCTGACCCGGCTCCTGAGCGATATTTGAAGTTGGGTGGAACATTACATAGCAAGCTGATGCAGGAACTGTACATTTGTACCAACCGTCGCCCTCGCTTGTCATTACTGTAGCGGTATTCCATTCGCCTGTCGGATTTTTGCCATCGTCTGTATATGAATAGCAACGAACATCTGACCAGCTTGACGGTTTTTTGTAGTGAACTACTGTGCTTGTAGAATTAAGCTTTTTGTACTTAAATGTAATAGTTGTGTCAGTACCTGAGAAAGTACCGCTTGTGTTTGCAGGGAAACTATCTGTATCAAGCTGATAACCCTGAATTGTTGCAGGACTTACAGAGTATTCATCTCCGCTTCTCATTTTGTTCTTAACAGAGTCTTTAACCTTTGTGCCGTTTGCATTTACATAGTTTACTGTAAGGTAACCTGAGGAAATACCTGAAGATTTGTATGTAAATGTTACAGTGTATGTCTTGCCGCTTTCAACTTTACCTGTTGTTGTGCCTGTTGTATTAACAAGATTATAGTCATAAAGAAGTGTTGTATCAGGTAAAGCACGGTATGTTGTACCTGTCTTATAAGTAGCTGATGTGCTCTTTAAAACATTGCCGTTTTCATCAACATGGTTTACATTAAGTGTACCGTATGTAGGCTCTGCATTCTGAAGATTACCGAATGTAGATGACTGAACAAGTACGCAAGTACTTCTTGCAGGGATAGAATATGATTTGCCCGAAACTGTGCCAAGACTTTCAAGCCCTGCCTTTGTGCCGTTTGCAACAACTGTCCAGCCACTGTCGTCAAGATCGATTGTGCAAGCCTGTGTACCGCTGTTTACGAGTACGCAAACCTTGCCCCACTCGCCGGCTGTGTTATTGGAATATGTATAAGCAACAACATTGCCGTATGATGACTGGAATGTAGGAGTTGAGAAGTTACCTCCCTTGAGCGGTGTGTAATTCTCTCTGATTTTAAGAAGGCCCTTATAATAATCGGCTGTTTCAGAATATGTCTTTAAACGAGTCCAATCAATGGCATTGATTGAATCGGCTGATTTATAACTGTTGTGGTCGCCCTGCTTTGTACGGCAGAATTCCGAACCTGCTGTCATAAATACTATGCCCTGTGAAGTCATGAGAAGTCCCATTGTGGCTTTCATCTGATCTGTAAGCGAAGAGGAAGTAGAGTTCCAATCCTTACTGCCGTTACTAAGCACCATCTTATCCCACATAATAAGGTTATCGTGGGCATCGGCATAAGCAATTGTCTGTGAAGGAGCTTTTGCACCGAAGCACTGACCCTTTACACCGTTTACAACTGTGTAAGTTTTACCATTATTACCCTGAATAAAACCGGTTGATGCATCGTTTGTACCACCCTTAATAGCATCACGGTATGAGTCGCAGAACATACCTACTCTTGCATCAAGCTGAGAAGCTTTGCTCTGAAAACAACCGTCGCTGATTGCGGTTGAACCGCCTGTCCAAGGCTCACCGTACATAAGAATCTTCTTACCCGAACCGTCCGAATAAAGGTTATCAAGACTTGAACGAATCTGATTCATAGTTGCAATGTCGTGAATTCCCATAAGGTCAAAACGGAAACCGTCAATGTGGTACTCGCTTGCCCAATAAAGAATTGAGTCGATCATATACTTTCTGTACATAAGTTTATCGGATGCAGTTTCGTTACCGCAGCCCGAACCGTTTGAATAAACGCTTGAACTTGTTTTTCTGTAATAGTAGTTAGGAACTGTATCTGTAAAACACGAACCCTCTGTTACATATGTATGGTTGTAAACAACATCCATTACAACGGAAATACCTCTGTCATGAAGTGCCTGAATCATCTGCTTAAATTCAGTGATTCTAACATTACCGTCATATGGGTTAGAAGAATATGAACCCTCGGGAACATTGTAGTTTACAGGGTCATAACCCCAGTTTCTGTTTGTTGACGAACCTGTGATTGTTTCATCGACAGAACCGAAATCATATACAGGCATTAGCTGAACGCAGTTAATACCCGACTTTACAAGATAATCTGCAGCAGTTGATACAGAGCTTGCGCTTGTATCCGAATTAATCTTTGTGCCGCCCTCGGTAAATGCGAGGTATTTACCTTTATTGTCATCACTGACGCCCGAAGTGTCCGAAATTGAGAAGTCACGAACATGAACTTCCCATACAACTGCCTCCTGTGCATTGTTGAAAAGAACATGGTTATCGCTGTCCCAACCGTCAGGATCTGTTGAATCAAGGTCAACAACCATTGAACGGTTACCGTTTACACCTGTTGCTTTTGAATAAACATCCTGTGTTTCATTTGTTGTACCGTTTACGGTAACAAGATAAGTATAGTATGTGTTCTTAAGGTCACCGTTTACAGTAACCGACCACATACCTGTAGAGCTGTTCTTTTTAAGGTTATAAGTGCCGAGAACAGCTGCACCTGATTCGGAATCGGAACCTGTTGCATAGAGTTTAACCTTTACGGCAGATGCCTCCGGTGACCATACCTTAAACTCTGTTGAGCTTTTGCTGTAGTTTGCACCGAGATTCTGTTCGTTGTAAGCATTGCTTGCATAATTTTCAAGATAACTTGCATTGTAGTAATTACCTGCCGACACTGCTTCTGTATCTGTGGTTGCCGCTGTTGTTGACAACGATGTCATACCAAAGAGCATTGTAGCGCTAAGTAAAACTGCAAGCGTTCTTTTTAAAAACATTTCTTTCTCTCCTTTTTTCAATTTACTTTATGTATCAGTAATTAGATTTTAGCAAATTTTGCAAAGTTTTAATTTCTTTTACAGAAAATAAATAAGCACATTAAACCAAAGTTTTACTGTGCTTATTGTGTATAATTAACAAAATTGTTTTCTGTCCAAAAAATCAGTCAAAATCAGATTTTTTACGACAAAATAAGTTAAAATCAACTGCCTGCCGATTCGTAATTTTTTATGCCTATATTCCAAATAACTATACCAATCGCCATAACGATAACGGAAACAAAAACAGTCAGTCCGATGTTTAAGAGTGGATTTTCTCCTGTCATAAAATACATGGCAGGAAAATAAGAAGTGAATGCAAACGGAATTATATATGTTATAAGATTACGGATAAAATTATTGTAGATGTCAACCGGATATTTTACAAAATCATTCATCATATAGAACATATATGTAATGTTTCCGCTGCGCTTGGTCCAGAAAGAAATTGCAGCAGTACCAATTTTTATTCCCGTATAAATAAACGAGGCAAAAAACATTGCGATAAGCGTAAGCAACACCCTCAAAAAACTCCATTCAATCGCAATATGAGGCACAGCTGTAACTATAAGTCCTATGCCGACTACAAGCTCGCCAAATGCGTCAACCTGAAATTTCTCTGCCATCACATGAAACATAGGATTAATCGGACGAGTAAGGTACTTGTCAAAATCTCCTTTTCTCACAAGCCAATGCCCCATTGCCCAAAGGTTATCAAAAAACATATGATCTATTCCCTTAGGGATAAGTGAAAAACCGTAAATAAACAGAATTTCATAGAAACTCCAGCCCTTAAGATTTGGAATTTGACTGAAAATAATATTCAGAAAAAGAATATTAAATACCTGTACTATCAAAAAGCCGATTACACTTGTAAGAAAGTCACCTTTGTATTCCATCATTCTTTTAAGTTCCTGAACAATAAAAATACGGTGCATTTTCATAGCTCTTCTTAATTCTTTCATAACATCAACCTCCCTGTACACAGAGGTGCTTTACAACCGCTTTCCATATAAGTTTTGACATACCCCAGAATGCGATGCACCAAAATATCTGCAAACCGAGATAAAAAACTATATCCCAACCTGTATACATACCCATATATATCATAACAGGTGTGTATGAAAGCGAGGCGAAAGGGAGTACAGAAAGAACATTTCTGAAAACTTCGGGGAAAAATGCAAGCGGAATCGTACTGCCCGATAAAAAGCCGACTATACAATTTTTTAGCAGATTTGAGCCCCAAAGATTTTTAAATACAAATGCTGTAAAACCAAAACTGATATTAAAGAAAAAGTTAATAAGATAAGCAAACACACAACAGACTAAATAAAGCAAAAATTGTGCAATATCAAACTGCAATGAGCCTGTAAGGAAAAAACGGTAAATTTCAACGCCTGCCACCAGCGGAATAAAAATTATGCCAATTTCCATAAGCTTATTGCCAAGCTCCTGAAAAAGGAAAGTTGAATTATAACTTATCGGCTTTATCATTCTCATAGCGATAGTGCCGTCTTTAATCTCCTGTCCTATGTCATAAGTACCACCGCTGCCTATAATCTGACCTGTAAGAAATGTAAGGAAAATATACACAATCATATCTCCCTTATCAAATTCCATAAAAGACTCTCCGCCGTTTGAAATAAACACTGCCTCCCATACAAAGAAAGACACAAAACAGCCGATTACATCACCAAGTATGTAAAAAAGCCAGTTAGCACGGTAGGTAGATGCCTCTTGAAGCCCTGCGTTTACAAACGGCAGATACATTCTTAGTTTTTTAAGCATCAACCTCCACCTCCTTTTTGTAAAGGCGACGGATAATTTCCTCAATATCGGCGTCTTTTACGCTTATGTCCTTAACATTTACTTTTGAAAGTGTGTAAGAAAGCATATCGCCGACTGGTACAACTGAAGAATTAAATCTTATCTTATAAGAACTGCCGTCATTTTCAGCAACAAGGTCATCGCCTGTAAGGTTAAGACTGTTCGCATAATCAAGCATTTCAAGCACATTCGGGTTTTCGGATACAAAAGCAAGCTCTCTCATTTGTCCGAACTTTTCTTTTAATTCGGTAATCTTGCCGTCAAATACTTTACTGCCCTTGTCTATCATAACAATTCTTTTTGCAAGCAGCTCAATGTCCTCAAGGTCATGAGTGGTAAGAATTACCGTTGTATGCTCTTCGGCATTGATTTTTTCAATAGCCTTGCGTATGTTATCCTTTACTACCACATCAAGTCCGATTGTCGGCTCGTCAAGAAAAAGCACCTTTGGATTGTGCAACAGTGATGCCGCAATATCGGCTCTCATTCGCTGACCGAGCGATAATGTACGAACAGGACTTTTTATAAAATCCTGTAAATCGAGTACCTCGTTAAAAAACTCCATTCGCTTTTTAAACGAAGCGTCGTCAACCTCGTAAATTTCTTTTAATACCGTATAAGTTTCCGTAAGCGGTAAATCCCACCAAAGCTGGGTGCGTTGTCCGAATACCACACCGATTTCTTTTACATATTTTTTCCTGTTATCCTGCGGGTTCTGTCCGTTAATAACGCAAGTACCCGAGGTTGGAGTAAGAATACCCGTAAGCATTTTTATTACAGTTGACTTTCCCGCTCCGTTAGGTCCGATAAAACCGAGTATTTCGCCTTTTTCAGCCGTAAACGAAATATCCTTTACAGCCTCTACGATTTCAGATTTTGGGTTAAAAAAGGACTTTATACTGCCTTTAATTCCCGGTTCCTTAATAGTTTTCTTAAATTCCTTGCGAAGATTTTTTACTGTAATCATATTTTCCAAATTTGTCATCTCCATTTGATTGTAAAATCCCATGAACAGACACGAAATTCGGCAATCGAATAATTTTTATACGGTTGCACAAAGGATTTCAAAATCAGTAATAAGCTGCATATCAGCCGAAAACACAGATTTAACGGAAATAAGTATTTTCTTGTTCTATACGCAAGAAATATCGTTGCATTTAACACGGCACAGCAACAATAAATACAGAACTGATTTAATTATATATGACAGCGTTCACTAAGTCAACACATTTCAAACATTTGTTCCGAATATTATTTATGTAATTAACAAATTTGTATAGCATTTTAACTATAATAATCGTCAATGATATTTTTTGTGGTTACAAATCTATACTTTTTTGTTTATTTCTGTATCTGAAAAATGACAAAAAATTTACAATAAATCTACATAAAAAACAAAATTGTATTTTGTTAAAATATACAAAGATAAATATATACCTATACTTTTGTGCGTATTTGCCTTGACTTTTATCGTAAAACGATGTATTATCTTGCTTAAGGGTGATTAGTAATCACAAAGAAAGGTTACTTTTATTTTATGTTACTGTTCAGAATTAATACTTATTCTAACAATGCTAATATTACCTACGGTATTGATGTAATTGACAAAGAGCGAACTGTCAGGCAATATGCCAATCTGTCCGATAATGCGGAGGAGATAAAGAAACTTGTTATTCTTTGCAATTCACTTGATATTGAGGAATGTCACATTGACGATATAGTAGAAGATTTTTTAACTGATTTCAAAACATATTAATATAGCTATTTTCTTGCAGATGTGCTATACTTATATCATAACTTATTAGGGTGATATCAGTGATATGTAATTTATGTCCAAGAAAATGCAATGCACAAAGAAGTGAATCAAGCGGCGGCGGCTTTTGCCGAATGGGAACAAATCCTGTAATAGCGAGAGTTGCACCTCATTTTGGCGAAGAGCCTTGCATCAGCGGAGCAAACGGCAGCGGTACAATTTTTTTCAGCGGTTGTACTCTCGGTTGTGTTTATTGCCAAAATTACGAAATTTCTTCTTTACACAGAGGCAGAAAAATTACACCGCAGGAGCTTGCCGACTGTTATAAACGACTTGAAGAGCAGAATGTTCATAACATCAATCTTGTTACAGCAGATCATTTTGCGCCTGCAGTTGTAAAAAGTTTTGAAATTTACAAACCGAAAATTCCGATTGTGTATAATTGCAGTGGTTATACAAGTCCTAAAATCTTAAATATGCTTGACGGAATAGTTGACATCTATCTTCCTGATTTCAAATACAGCAATAATGAGCTTGCACTTAAGTATTCACTCGCACCAAACTATGTAGAAACTGCAACTGTAGCAATTAAAGAAATGCTGTTTCAGGTTGGGTTTCCACAGTTTGATGACCGACAGATGATGCAGAAAGGCATAATAGTAAGACATCTTATTCTTCCGTCACACACAAAGAACAGTATGGAAGTTCTTGATATTCTCAAGAAAAACTATGGCAATCAGATTCTTGTCAGCCTTATGGGGCAGTATATCCCCATGGGCAACGCTAATAAATATGAAAAGATTAACCGTAAAATTACAAGGCGGGAATATCAGAAAGTAAAAGATTACTATATGATGCTCGGCTTTGACGGATTTACACAAGAACTTGACTCTGCCGACCGTAAATATGTTCCCGACTGGGATTTTTAATATTGTGTAAGAATCAAATTTATTGATTAATATCGATATTCATAATATAAATCAAATTTTTAAGCGACAGTTAGTTTATGCTGTCGCTTGTTTTTATTCGGTTAATTCTTGTTGCCATTCAATTTTATGCGTGTTATAATTTAAAAAATTACAGAGTATCAGGGAGTTATTATGGACACATTACTTACCCTTGGTTTAAACCTTGTTTCTTTAAGCCTAACGATTATAAGTACCGTTGTATTTATACAAAATTCATACAGTCAAAAGATGTCACGATATTTTACCGCCTGTCAGATTTTAATTATAAACTGGATAGTATGCCATATTTTTGACATTTTCACCACAAACCTTTCGGTAAAAATAATTCTCAGCAATATCGGCTACTTCTCCGTATGCACTATAGGAACTGTGTTTTTGATTTTTGCTTTGCATTACACAAAAGCCACTACAGTAAAAAGTAAAATTTTTAAATCAGCCGTATTTCTTCCGTCAACAATTCTATTTTTACTAAAAATCACAGATCCTATTTTTCATTTATTTTTTAAAAGTTATCAGAGCAACGAAGTAATCGGCGGAAACGGATTTTACATAACGGTTGCATATAATTACTTGTTGCTGATAATATCCGTTTGTTTAATGGTAGGAAAAAATATTAAATCTTTTAAAGAGAATTTCCCACAGATACTTTTGATTTCGCTTTCGGCAATAATTCCCATTACTTTCAACTTAATTTCTTTGCTTGATGTTTTTTCAATAAGATATGATTTTACTCCTGTATCTTTTTCAATAACTTCTTTACTGATATTTTTAGCTGTTTATAAATACGAATTTATTACCATTCCCCCGCTTACCGTAAAATATCTTATGAGCTCAATAAACGAAGGAATAATTGTTACAAATCAAAAACATAAAATTACCTATATTAATGACGCAGTAAAAAAAGCCTTTAATCTTGATGACAGTATTTTACATAAAGATTGTATTACAGCATTTATGCGTATTGCGGAAATCACAAACAGCGATATTTCAAAATTCAGCGATTTACTGAATAAAAACTCAGGTTCATTAGATGTTTCCGTTTCGGAAAACAAATACTTTGAAATCAGCAAAATGCCCGTTTGCAACGAAAAAAGAACCGTATCCGAAATATTTGTTTTTTATGATGTAAGTACATATTTTATGCTGAATAAAAAACTGTCAGAAAAAAATCAAGAACTTACAAAAGCAAATACACAGCTTGCTAAGATGAATGTAATAGAAAAGCGACTTGCCGTTGAAAAAGAACAGACAAGGATTGCGCAGGAACTTCACGATTCTGTCGGTCACAGCCTTGTTTCAATTATGACATTGCTAAAGCTGTCGCTGATTGACAAAAACAATTCTAATGAAAATACAAAAAAGGCTTTGCAAGCCTCCGAATTATTACTTAATGATGTAAGAAAATGCGTTGTCAGCATTAAAACAGATACAAAATCAAGCATTTCTGCCAGAATACAAGATTTTATATGTAATTACAATTTAGGAAACAGCTGTATTGAATTTACTGAAATGGGCGAAGAAAAATCATATCACGGTTTTGCATCCGACACAATTTTCAGCGTTGTTCGTGAGGCTGTCACCAATTCAATCAGACACGGAAATGCAAACAAAATTGAAGTTATACTTAAATTTTCAGAGGATTGTATCAGACTTTATATAATTGACGACGGTACAGGCTGTGATAAAATTGTTCCTGATTTCGGACTTAAAGGAATGAAAGAAAAGATTAATTCTATCGGCGGAAATATTGAGTTTTCTTCATTACCCGGTAACGGATTTTCCGTAAAGGCATATATTCCCGTGGAGGTGATAAATTATGATTAATGTTATAATTGCAGACGATGATGAAATTTTCAGAAACGGTTTAAAGATAATTATTGAACAGGACAAAGATATAAAAGTATGCGGTCTTGCAAATAACGGAAATTCGGCATATGATTTATGCAAAACAGAAAAGCCCGACATTGTACTTATGGATATGCAAATGCCTTATTGTGACGGCTCAAGTGCTACTTATAAAATAAAGCAGGACTTTCCGAATATTAAAGTGCTTGTATTAACCACATTTGACGATAAAGCCACAGTAAGCAAAGCATTGACAAGCGGAGCGGACGGATATGTGCTCAAAGATGTTGATGAAACAAAAATAGTTAATGCTATAAAAAGCACGATGCTCGACATAAATGTTTTTGGAAAAACTGTTTTTGACAGCTTGAAAGAAAAAATTGTTAAAAATAATACTCACGCAGTAAAACTTACAAACAGAGAAACCGAATTGCTTGTCAATGTGGCAAAAGGACTTAGCAACAAAGAAATTGCTAAAACTATGTTTTTATCAGAGGGAACAGTGAGGAATAATATTTCTGCATTGCTTCTTAAATTAAAACTAAGAGACAGAACTCAGCTTGCAGTTTATGCAGTGAAAAATGATTATATATAGTTGGTCATAAATAGATTATTAAATATAGATTTGGGCTCATTTTCATTTTGTGAAAATGAGTCTTTTTGCATTAAGTATGAAAAATAATGACAAATGTCATCTAGTAATAAGAAACAATATATGATATATTTTTTATAAAAAGAGAACGATAATTGAATTTGTTTTTTTGTTGAACGCATAGATAGTTTGTATTTGTAGTTTATAAATAATAGTAACTATAGCAGACAAAAATATAAGTGTTATTCGAGAGTTTTCTAGTTAACATTTGACACAGAAAATATTTTACCGAAAGTGAATTATGGGCAATGTTGTGACATATTAGTTGCCATAAAAATTAATAATTAATTGTAATAAGTTTTGAGGGCAGCTGTATGAAAAAAAGAATTTCCTTAGATAGCACAATTAAATATTCGTTAGATAAAGTATCTTGTTTTGAAAGGGCTGTTGCTAATCAACTAAATCATAAAAATGGATATTATGGTGATTTATTTATTATTTTGTCAAAAATATACCAGTTTTACTTCTTACAAATCAGTGTGGATTCTCGTGAAAAAATAATTGAACTAAGCAAAAGACTATTAAACTTAGAGATTAAGCACATTCATAAAAATAACTTTTCAAAAAATATTCAGAATTATATTAACAAGGGTTATGTGACTGTTTTGGGCGGAAATCTAATATCATTGTTTTATTCCGAACAGTACATGGAAAAGGATTGGCCGCATTGGTTTATAATTACCGGATATGATACAGATAAAAAACTTTATTATGTTATAGATGATATTCAATATGCACATGAAGATAAAGTCTATGGCGATGTTTGTTTAACAAGTAAAATGTTAAAATCTATTTATAAAAAATATATTTCAAAATATGGCATCAAATGGAGTTGCTTTGTTTTAGAGCCACAACAAGAATTATTTTTATCTGAAGCGTTAAGAAAAATATTAATGTTATATACATATACAAAATATGTTTCAACGAAATAAACTGGGAGGGTTACTAATGAAAAAGATTATAATATCAATTATATTTGTATTTACTCTAATTATTGGCTGTATAGTCTATGTTGCATCAGCTAGTGTAGATAGTTTAAATGATATTGAGGCTAACACAGAAAAACTAATAGAAGCAGAAAGGACAGTTGTAACACATTCAGCAACAGCAGAGAATATAATCGAACAAGTTTATGAAGCTAATGGTTTTAGTGAGGACGATAGGAGAACTGATATAAAGTTGAACATATCAACGAGTATCAATAGAGTTAATAGCATATCTAATGTTAGAAGTAGTGACAGTATTAATAGTGAAACGAACAAATCTTATATTTATGATAGAATGTTGAATTCAATTGATTATTTTAACTCATTACAGGCTACCTACTATCATATTCCTTCGACAGGTTACTCATATT
The DNA here is from genome assembly GCF_015553695.1 of Ruminococcus sp. BSD2780120874_150323_B10. Classification (NCBI taxonomy): domain Bacteria; kingdom Bacillati; phylum Bacillota; class Clostridia; order Eubacteriales; family Oscillospiraceae; genus Ruminococcus; species Ruminococcus sp. BSD2780120874_150323_B10. The sequence continues at coordinate 87,188 of NZ_JADNHD010000009.1, read as the reverse complement.
ATTCCACATATTGTATTCAGCAGGGTGAAAATCCGAAATCAAAAGAATTGATATATAACGAAAATGGGGAATTAATATCAAGTTGCTCATTTGATGGAAAGTACTCTGCCAATGTAAATGGTGATGCAGAAAATATAAAAGTTGACGCTGATATACAGAAGCAAAAAACCAAAAGCATAAATAGCATTCAAAATAAATCTATTGAAGAAAGAATTATAAATGATCGAATTAATATTTCTGCGAAAGAGATAAAATCCGAAAATGAGAATAATATTTATGAGAAATTGCCGGTTGATATTGAGTCAAGCAAGAAATTGGATTTTGTATCCTTAGTTGACTCAAAGAAAAGAATCAAATATTTACCCGAAGAGAGTGAAGACTGTTATTATTATAGAAATAATCTTCCTCAATTACCAATGTCGAATACGCAATATTTTTCACAAGCATTTGCTTTTGGTTTTTTATCAGACTTTAAAAAATGGAATATAGACAAAATAGATGAAGTTTTAGACAGAGAGTGCTTTGTAATTTCAGGTGAAATAGATGGTGATTATTCTGAAAAAATAAAGACTCAAAAATTTGAAATGTGGGTAGATAAGGAGATAGGAGCGTTATTAGCCCTAGAAGGTTATGATGAAAATGGCGATTTATCCATTCTTTTAACTACATCTGAATTTGTTGTTGATGAATCTATTGATCAATCTGTTTTTGATGATTTATCTAATTTGTAATAATTCAAATTTGGCTTGATTGTGTTTGCTTCATTCAAGGCTAATGAAGCATTTAGTTGTCTTAAAGTTTTAATAATATTTTGTAGTGAGATCCTAATTTATTTATAATACTACTTAATATAATGAATTTGCAGGAGGGGTGGAATAATTATGATAAAAAAATCGAAAAAAGTTTTAAGTTTCACATTATCCATATTAATATTTACTAGTATATTTTTTAGTTTTCCGATAACAACTAATGCGGCTGTTGTTGAAGACTCAGAGGTCGGAGCTGGAAATCAGAATGTTATTGATGCACAGACATGGCTAAATAATACATATTCGGGCAGAGCAGGATATACACCCATTGATGTTGATGGAGTGTCATATTCAACAACTTTTATTACATTAGTAAAAGCGTTTCAGATTGAACTAGGATTTCCAGAGTCTAAAATTACCGGAACTTTTGGTTCGCAGACGAAGGCAGCAAGTCCGACATTTGAAATTAATAAGACAAACAATAATAATATGGTGAGAATCTTGCAATACGGATTACGCTGTAAAGGGTATTATGATACAAATATAACTGATATTATTTTTATAATATTTATTTTACCAAGGTGATATGATGGAGAAAATAAAAAAATATAGACTACCTATCGGTATATTTTGTGTAGTGTTAGTGATATTTATATTGTTGCAAAGTTGTTCAAGTGAACATTGGTGGTTTGGGTACACATATGAAACCGATGGATATACAAATAATTCGGCAACAATTGTAAAGATAAACTACCCATCAGAGAAAGTTGTAATTCCTTCAACAATATTTTTCCATAAAGTAAATGCTTTAGGCGGATATATTACAGGACATAATTTGTGGGGTGCGGAAAGAAAAGGAATGTTTGAGGACAACGATATAGTAAAAGAGATTGTCGTTTCTGAAGGGATAGAGTATATAGGTGACCGTTGCTTTACTAATTGTATTTCATTAGAAAGCATTCAACTTCCAAGTACCATAAAACAATTCTCTATTATTAATTGTGAAAGCCTGAAAAATGTTAATTTTAATGGTGATGTGAAAAAAATTGAAAGTTTATCATTTGAAGGCTGTTCTTCATTAGAGACTCTTGTAATTCCGGATAATATTACTATTAGAGGTATCGCGTCCGGTGCTTTTGATGGATGCACATCTTTAAATAGCATAAATATTCCTGATAATATTAGAATTATAGAAGATTATACATTTAGTGATTGTACATCCTTAAAACAATTGTTTTTGTCCAGAAATATTTCACATATTTATTCGAGAGCTTTTGAAAATTGCACTTTGTTGGAGAAAATTACTATCTATGATAAAATTGAGTATATTGCTGATAATGCCTTTGAAGGCTGTGATAAGCTCACAATCTATGGAATAAAAGGTTCATATGCAGAACAGTATGCAACCGAGCATAACATACCTTTTACGGAAATAAAGGAATAATTAAAACAATGGATAAGGAAATAATTAAAGATAACAAAATAAAACTCATCATATGTATTATACTTTCATTATCAATTTTCAGCATATATATTCCTATTAATACAGGCGGATATTTTACAATAATAATGTGGTTTGTTCAAATTATCATACCAATTATTTTCGGAGTGCTGATAAAGGAATATAAAAACTTTTGTATTTGTATAGCCGGTCTGACTTTATCAAATATACTAAGCAGTATTTTTATATGGATATGGGTACAAAACCAAATTACAATGGTAAAAGAATCAGTTAAAAACTATGGAGCAGTATTTGCAATTGCCGCATTCGGTATAATTGCAGATCTTTCAATTATATTTACTGTCTTTGTATGCATAGAGTGTATTATATACTTTATTGTACGATATAAAAATTACAAACAAAAATTAAACAGCTGACTTTAACTGACAGACAACAGATTTACCATAGTCTTTGCCTGTCAATTTTTTTATATTTTGTTTTTAAAAAAAATAATATTCATTATGTATTGTTTTATTTATAGAATTATGGTATAATCAATTAAAAATTTCTTAAATGAGGGATATACTATTATGGAAAAGAAAAGAAGTAACTTTTCCGGTGGCCTGGGATTTGTATTTGCTGCGGCAGGCAGTGCAGTAGGCCTCGGAAACATCTGGCGATTCCCCTATCTTGCCGCACAGTACGGCGGCGGTATTTTTATTTTGGTTTACCTTATATTAGCCGTAACCTTCGGTTTTGCAATGCTTACCGCTGAAATTGCTATCGGAAGAAAAACAAAGTTAAGCCCTGTACTTGCCTATAAAAAGCTCAACAGCAAATTCGGCTTTTTGGGCGTACTTGCAGTTATAGTTCCTATCATAATCTGCCCTTACTACTGTGTAATCGGCGGTTGGGTAACAAAGTATGTTACAGTATATGCACAAGGTCTTGCTACACAAGCGGCAGGAGATAATTATTTTTCCGACTTTATCGGTAATCCGTGGTCACCGCTTGTATTCTTTCTTATATTTATGGGATTAAGCGTATGCGTAATTTTGATAGGTGTTAAAAACGGCATTGAAAAAATCAGTAAATTTCTGATGCCTATGCTCATTATTCTTACAATCGGAATTTCGGTTTATGCACTGACACTTCCGGGTGCGCTTGACGGTGTTGCCTACTACCTTGTACCGGATTTCAGCAAATTCTCCTTAATGACGGTTGCAGGTGCTTTGGGACAGCTTTTCTACTCAATGAGCCTTGCAATGGGTATTATGGTTACCTACGGTTCATACACAAAGAATGAAATCAACCTTACCAAATCTGTAAACCAAATTGAAATTTTTGACTCTGCCGTTGCACTTCTTGCAGGTCTTATGATTATTCCTGCCGTTTATGTATTCAGCGGTGAGGCAGGTCTTTCAAAAAGCGGCCCGGGTCTTATGTTTATGACTCTTCCAAAAGTATTTGACCAAATGCCCGGCGGCGATGTTGTTGCTCTGTTGTTCTTTATTCTCGTATTCTTTGCGGCAATCACAAGTGCCATTTCAATTATGGAAGCTATAGTTTCCTCACTTATGGACAAATTCCATGTAAACAGATGTGTTGGCTGTCTTATCGTAATCGGACTTTGCTTGTTGATGGGTATTCCGTCATCACTCGGAAACGGAATCTGGTCTGATTTTAAAATTTTCGGAATGGATATTCTGACATTCTTCGATTTCTTCAGCAACAGTATTCTTATGCCGATTGTAGCGTTCTTCACCTGTATTCTTATAGGTTGGGTTATCAAACCAAAGACTATTACAGATGAAGTTACACGCAACGGCGAAGCTTTCAAAAGAAAAGGTTTGTTTAATGTAATAATTAAATATGTTGCTCCGATTTGCCTTATCATTATTCTTGTAACATCAATTCTTACTCAATGCGGAATTATTACTATCTGATTTTAACAGAAACTGCATCTTGTCATATGACAGGGTGCAGTTTTTTTGATAAGGTTTTTTATAAAAAGTTGGGGTAATTTATAGTTTAGCACATAATTTCAGTTGAATTTTATAATTTCTTCGGGAAGAATTTTGTTACCTCTAATCTGCAAAATTTTACTCGAAATCTTAAATAAGAGTTTTTTATATTTAACAAAAACAGAACTGTTTTAAGATAATATTTTTATTTGACAAGGAAAAAGCAGAGTGATATACTAAGGTTAGAAGAAACTAACTTACAAGGGGGTTGTTATTATGGAATCTATTATTTCTACAATTATTGTTTGTGCGGTTATCGCTGTTATATGTGTAATCGGTGTTTTAAAATACATCAAAAACCTTAAAAGCGGTTGCTGCGGTACAGGCGGCGACAGCATAAAAAAAGTTAAGCCGCAGGACAGTAATGTGAATAATTACAGATTTGAATACAAAATAAAAATCGACGGTATGACTTGCAAAAACTGTGCAATACGAGTGGAAAATGCTTTTAACTCAAAAGAAAATTATCTTGCAAAGGTAAAACTTTCGGAAAATTCCGCTTATGTAAGAACAAAGCAGGAAATTCCCGAAAAAGAATTGAGAGATATTGTAATAAACGCAGGATATATTCCTATGAAGACAGAGAAAATCTAAAACAGTCTGCTGCGTCGGCAAAATGCATACACAGCAGATAATTTTAACGACTTAGGTTAGTTAAAGCTAACTAAATGAATTTTTAAAATAACTTTTATTTATTTTTTACTTGACAATATTTGCTTTGTATGTTAAATTCTTATTATTGAACATATGAACAAATAAACATATATTCATATAAATAGCAGGAGGTAGTTTATGTTTCTTGAAATTAAGAGTATAGAAAAGTATTACGGTACAGGGGAAAATCGTACAAAGGTATTAAAAGGTATTACCACCGGAGTTGAGAAAGGCAAGATCTGCGTTTTGCTCGGTCCGTCAGGTTCGGGTAAGTCAACCTTGCTCAACATTATCGGCGGAATAGAAAAAGCCGATGGCGGCAGCATTGCCATTGACGGCAGTAAAATCGAAGATATGAACGAAAAGCAGCTTTCGCTTTACAGAAGAAATCATCTCGGTTATGTATTTCAGTTCTATAATTTAATTCCGAATCTTACTGTAAAAGAAAATATAGAGGTAGGAGCATTTTTAAGCAAAAATCCTCTTGATACAGATGAACTTTTGCATACTCTCGGCTTGTGGGAACACAAGGATAAAGTTCCGAGTCAGCTTTCGGGCGGTCAGCAGCAGAGAACATCAATAGGCAGAGCAATTGTAAAGAATCCCGATATTTTACTCTGTGATGAGCCGACAGGTGCGCTTGATTATAAAACTTCAAAGGATATTTTAAAACTTATCGAAAACATTAATCAAAAGTACGGAAACACCGTAATTATCGTAACTCATAACGACGCTATCAAATTGATGGCAGATAAGGTTATCAAACTCAGAGACGGAAATATTCGTAAAGAATATGAAAATACCGAAAAAGTTAATGCCGAAGAGCTTGATTGGTAAGGAGATGAATTTATGAAGAATCCGCTTAATAAGCGACTGCCACGAGAACTTAAGGGAGATATCGGAAAGTATATTGTTATTTTTATATTCTTAGTGGCTACAATCGGAGTTGTATCAGGATTTTTGGTTGCCGGTACAAGTATGAAAACCGCTTTTGACGAAAGTTTTGATAAAAATAATATAGAGGATGGTAATTTTGTTCTTGAAAGCAAGATGACCGATGACCTTAAAACAAAACTTGAAGATGAAGATTTAACGCTTTATGATAATTTTTATAAAGAAGAAACCTATAAAAGCTCTACATACAGAATTTATAAAATGAGAAATGATGTAGATAAGATAGAACTTTTTGACGGAGAATTTCCAAAGGCAGACAATGAAATTGCACTTGACAGATTGTTCAGCGAAAATAATGATATAAAAATCGGCGATAAAGTAACGCTTGACGGCAAGGAATACAAAGTCAGCGGTTATGTTGCTTTTTCCGATTACACATCATTGTTTAAAAGTAATACAGATATGATGTTTGACGCTCAAAACTTTACTGTTGCAACTGTAACAGATAATGCTTTTGACAAAATTTCCGATAAAAATTTAAACTATTGCTATTCCTACACTTTTAACGATGCTTCATATTCAGAGCAGGAAAAGCACGATAAAAATACCGATATAAAAGAATTGATTGCAAAAAATGCAGAGCTCAAAAACTTTATTGCCGAACCCGATAATCAGGCAATCCATTTTTCGGGTGATGATATCGGTTCGGATACATCTATGATGATAACTCTTTTATATATCGTTATTGCTATTATGGCATTTGTATTTGCAGTTACTACTTCAAATACTATTGAAAAAGAGTCTGCTGTTATCGGTACACTCAGAGCATCAGGCTATACAAGAGGCGAATTATTAAGACATTATCTTGTTTTGCCTGTAATTGTTACTCTTATCGGTGCGGTACTCGGTAATATTCTCGGATATTCGGTATTTAAAAATGTTATAGCAGATATTTATTACGGAAGTTACAGCCTTGGCCCGTATGTTACATTGTGGAATGCATATGCTTTCTTTATAACAACCGTTGTGCCTTGTATAATTATGGTACTTGTCAATATATTTATTCTCAGCAAAAAGCTTTCGCTTTCGCCTCTTAAATTTTTGCGTCATGACCTTAGCAAAAAAGAGAAGAAAAAGGTTGTGAAGTTACCTGATTTTAAATTTATGACAAAATTCAGACTTCGTTTGATTTTTCAAAATAAATCCGGCTACATTGTTATGTTTATAGGTATTTTATTCTCGAACTTTATTTTAATGTTCAGTCTTTTATTGACACCATTGGTAAATAATTTTAAGACAGAAGTAATCGATAATATGATTTGTAATTATCAGTATGTTTTAAAAGTTCCTGTTGAAACAGATACTAAGGGAGCGGAAAAGTACGCTGTAACCACACTCGAAACCGATTTTGAAAATTCGGACAATTCGGATGAAATTACCGTGTATGGTGTGGATAAGGATTCGGACTATGTAAAAGCAGGTTTTGTTGACAGAAATTCTGTTTTTGTATCCGAGGGTGTATTGGAAAAATTCGGATTAAAAGTCGGAGATAATCTTGACTTAAAGACAAAGTATGATGATAAAACTTATCGACTGACAATAAGCGGTACATATAAATATCCCGCATCACTTGCAGTCTTTACAGATATAGAAAATTTCAGAAACGAATTTGAAAAAAGCGATGATTATTTCAGCGGATATTTTTCGGATAATGAAATAACCGATATTGATGATAAGTACATTGCAAGCAAAATTACTCAAAAGGATTTGACTGTTGTTTCCGACCAAATGACAGATTCAATGGGCGGAATGATTCCTATAATTGTAGTATTTTCCGTTGTTCTTTATATGTTGCTTGTTTACCTGATTTCTAAAGTTATAATCGAAAAGAATGCAAATTCCGTTTCGATAGTAAAAATACTCGGCTATCAGAACGGAGAAATCACAAGACTTTATATTATGTCAACAGCGATTGTAGCCATTCTTTCGGTAATAATCAGCTTGCCGATTTCGTATTTGTTTATGAAAGCTATATATTCCGAAATTATCAGGAGTTTTTCAGGCTGGCTTACTTTCTACATTGACCCTATGGTTTATGTTCAAATGCTTGTTTTAGGCATACTTGCATATGCTGTTGTAGGTGCGTTGCAGTTCAGAAAAATCAAAAAAATTCCTATGGAAGAGGCTCTTAAAAACGCAGAATAAAAGTACAGACCGATACATTTTGATGTGTCGGTCTGTTGCTTTAGTTTTGAAAATTGATTTGTTGTTCCGTAATTAACGGATAGCGTATAAGTTCTGTACCGTCAAGATTTTCTCTGTGCATATCTACGGCGGAAATCTGATGATTATTATAGGTTGTGTAGTAATAAATTCCCTTTGCGGCATTACAGCAGGAAGTATAAATTGTAATTTCATACTTTCCTTCGCTGACTTCACAACAACCTCGTTGCTGATCTACAGAGCCGAGAATATGGAAAAATTGGCTTACACTTTCGTTTTCACTGTCGGCAGAAATTGAATTCATTTTTGTAAACGCAACTCGTGCAAAGCGTGAGGCAGAGGAGAGGTCACCCGGAAGTCCGATTGCCCCCATACCACGGCTGTACGAATTAAGTGTAAGTCCGTTTGCAAATGTATTCTGCGGTTGTTTAGCGGAGAGCGACATATAATTGTTCAGCAGAAACATCTGGGTTTCAAACGGTGGATTGTTAGTGAGTACACCGACAGGATTATCGTAAATATGAAGTCCGTCCGCAACGGATTCAACGGTTATAGATTCGTTTTTATCTGCAATTATCCAGTGAAGCCCAGCGGTCGGAAGTTTATCGCTGAACGGAGTGCCTGTGAGATTAATTTTTGCAAGCAAGTTTTTTGCATCGCTTACACTCGCACATTTGCTTAAAATATACGGTATAAATTCAAATTGCGCCACATTTTCCTTACTGTCGTCAGGTTCGGCATAAACGGCATTTCCGACAAAGTTAAGTCCTGCCATTCCAAGCCCTTTTTCGTTGATTGCATCATAGTAAAGCGGATAATTACCTGCAATATGAGCCATTCCGATTATTGCATAATGGGAGCTGCAAGTGCTTGTATGACGAAAATCAAAGGCATAGTTTCTCGGTGTAATTGTAATTTCATCACCGTAAGAAAATTCGTAATCAAGAGTTCTTCCAAAATAAAAATCTTTTGTTTTGTATGTTGCGGCAGTACACATATATATACCTCCTTGTATTATTATTTTCAAAAAATAATTTAATATGTAAATGTTCAAAAATAACATCAGACTCCATGCCTGCTGACAAGGAGTCTTTTGTTTTTTAATCGGATTATTACCACTTAAGTTCGCCGTCACCGCCCATAAGTTTTGTCATTTTCTCAATTTTTTCAAGCGGAAACGGGGGAGATGATACGGGTTTCATTGCAATAGACATAAGTTTCATCGGGTTATCGTCAGCGGCAATTCTGTTTGAGCTTAATGTTCCGCAGATTTTGCAGCGGTGAATAATCGTCCATTCGCCGTTTTTGCGAACCCATACTGCGACAGGTTCCATTGCTCCTCCGCAGTCAGCCTCACGATCACCCGGTTCAATATCGAGGTGCATACTCGTAAGACAGTAAGGGCAGTGGTTGCGGTGGTCACTTCCTGCACCGTTTGGCACAACAAGTCTGCCACATACCTTGCAGGTAAAACTTTCGTTGCAGGCGTGTGATTTATAATAACCTTTTTTATATGATTTTTTCTTGTTTTCTCTATTCATAGAGCATAATCCTCCAAAAAGTAAAATCAAAAACCTTTTGGGAGGTTTGTAGGTAAAAGTAGCAAACCTCCCGATTATGCTACTATTACAGTTGTATTAGTCTTTGTCAAACACTAATCTCCTTATTAAAATATTTATGAAAAAGCCAAGGCTTAGTCAACAATCGGTATTTTTATTATATCAACATATAAAATATTTTTCAATATACATCAAGTGAATTTTTGTATAAAATTATATTTTAATTTTCTCCCACTCTGTCCTTGTGATTCCGTACACAACAGTTGTTTCATTTTCACTGTCAATAAATTCATCAAGTTTTTTACAACCGTATGACACAGCGACAGCGGCGGAGGGAATGTTATCTTTTAAGCAAACTGCCCACAAGCCAAAGCCGAAAATATTGTATCGCTCAATGCTTTTGTCAATCCAATTCATTACTCTTGTTTTATCAAATGTATATGGATAGTGTTGCATTATATCCGAATCTGCCAAAATATAGTGCACTGAAATCATCTTTTGTTAGCTCACGAAGAAATAATCGTTCTGTTTCCGTAATCATAAAATCACCATCAATAATTTTAGTTTTTATATATGTAAAAGTCAACAAAAATCAAAGGGAACTTCTCGGTTGAAAAGTTCCCTTAATTTCATGCAAGTGCTTTTTTATTTTTAAAGCCTTTCATTTTTATATAGTAAACCGCAAGCATTAACAGCATACTTGCCGTCCATGCGGCAGGACCTGCAACGCAGATTGATATATAACCGATTATTGAGCTTAAAATAACCGGTGCACATATTCTCATAAGTACCTCGATAAGCGAGCCGATCATCGGAATAATGCCGTTTTTAAGACCCTGTATTGTGCCTCTATAAATGAACAACATTCCGAGAGTAATTTCAAACGGGCAGTTCCAGAATATGAATTGTACGGAATAATCTATTGTTTGCTGAGAGCTGTTGCTTGTGAATATTCCCGTAATCGGTGTGGCAAACAACATTGTTAATGCGCCAACTGCTATTGCGTATGTTATGCAGAGAATAAGGCAGTAGTTTACGCCTTTTCGTATTCTGTTATATTTTCCTGCGCCCTCATTTTGTCCCGCAAAGGTAGCAATTACCATGCTCATTGAGTTCATCGGATTTTGAACAAGCATCTGCACTCTGTTGCCGATAGTATATCCTGCAACCGCATATGAGCCGAACTGATTTACAAAATACTGCAAAACCATCATACCTATAGAAATTACAGAGTTTTGAAGTCCCATAGGACAGCCGACTTTAAGTTCGTCCGCAACCATTCTGCCTATACTTGTAAAACTTTCTTTGGTCGGCAAAAGAAGTTTAACTTTAAAACATATGTAAATACAGCAAAGCACTGCGGAAATTAATTGTGAAACTACAGTTGCTATTGCCGCACCTGCAACATCCCATTTGAATACTACTATAAACAGCAGGTCAAGTCCGACATTCAGAACAGAAGAGAACAACAGTAAATACAACGGAGTTTTGCTGTCGCCGACCGATCTGAGCAATGATGCTGTAAGATTATAAAGCATAGTTGCCGGTATGCCGAGGTAGATTATTGTAAGATACCGGCTTGCGTAATCAAAAGTTTCTTTTGTAGTGCCGAGCATTGTTAAAAACGGATTTACTAAAAATACAAAAGCAACTGTAAGTACGGCAGATGATATAATTCCGATTAATATATGTGCGGCAACACTTTTTTTGATTTGCTTAATATTTCCTGCACCGAAGTGTTGAGAGGTGATTACCGAACAGCCTGCCGATAAACCTATGAAAAAGCCGAGCGCAAAAAAGTTAAGAGAGCTTGTAGAGCCTACCGCCGCAAGTTTGATTTCGCCAAGCGTTTGCCCCACTATCAAGGTATCAACTACATTATATAATTCCTGTAAAAGGTTTCCTATAATTACGGGAATGGCAAAAAATAAAATCTGACTGAATATTTTACCCTGCGTCAGATTTCGTACGGATTTTGAACCGGTCATAATAATTCACACTTCTTTGTTAAAATTTATTGTAAAGAATAATTATGGACTACAATATCCTTGAATTCGTATGAATTATAGCATAGCAGAATAAAAAAGTAAATCCTAAAATTTTGAAAAATACACTGATGTTTACTTAAAAAATTTTTACAAAATGCACAGTTGTGTTTATAAGAGAAAAGTAAAATTACAAGATGTTTAGTTGTAGTGTGAAATATTTACGCAAACAAAAACAGGCGAAAAAATTACGCCTGTTTATCGTAAAAATATTTAGGTTAAATGTAAAATGTTAATCAAAAGCAGCCATACCATACCGTAATATGTCACAACTGCAACAAGGTCGTTTATGGTTGTAATCAATGGGCCTGACGCTACGGCAGGGTCGATTTTCATTTTGTTGAAGAACATAGGAACAAGTGTGCCGATAAGGCTTGAAATTACCATAGACGCCAAAAGCGAAAATCCTACGCAGCCCGATACAATAAACGAGTAGGCAATATCGTTTCCTTTAATAAGGAAAATATACAGACCGACAAAAATCACTGCCATTACACCGAGGAGAATTCCGTTTGAAAATCCGACTTTCATTTCTTTGACGGTGAGTTTTAATTTGTCTGACGCTGTCAGATTTTCATCCATAAGTACACGGATTGTAACCGCAAGCGATTGAGTGCCTACATTTCCCGCCATATCAAGTATGAGCGACTGAAAGCATATAACTATCGGAATAACGGCTACCACCGATTCAAAAATGCCTACCACCGAAGATACTCCCATACCGAGAAAAAGCAGAATAATTAGCCAAGGCAATCTTTTCTTTGTGCTTTGAAAAGTGGTTTCGTTTAAATCTTCTTCTGCGGTCAAACCACCGAGTTTTGCGTAATCCTCACCGAGTTCCTCGTCCACAACCTGAACAATATCATGGGCGGTAATAACGCCGAGAATATGTTTTTCGTCATCAAGCACAGGGATAGAATCCTCTGCATAGTCTTTTAATTGTTCAATACAATCCGTAATTTTTTCGTGTGCCTTTACAAAAGGATATGACTTTACTATGATGTCATCAAGATTTTGATAATTCCTTGCAACAATTAAATCTTTCAAATCAATAGCACCGAAAAAACAGTTGTTGTCGTCAACAGCGTAAATTGTATTGATGTTATCATTTTCACCTGCCTGCGAGATAAGTTCGTGTCTGGCTTCTTTTATAGAAAGATTTTTGCTTATAACGATGTAGTTGGTAGTCATTTCACTGCCGATTTCATCATCGTCATAAGATAAAATCATTCGTACATCTTGTTTTGCATCGTTGTCAAGCAAGGCGACTATTCTTTTTCTGTCATCATCGCCGAGCTTTTCAAGAATATCTACCGCATCGTCGGAGTCCATTTCCGAAAGCAGATTAGCAATTTTATCGGAATTAATTTCTTTCAGATACTCTTCCGAATCTTCAATGTAAGAAAATATTTCCGCAACAAGTTCCACACCGAGAACAGGGTAGAGCTCTTTTCTTTCGTCGGCAGTCATTTTTTCAAGAGCGTCGGCAATATCGCTTGTATGGTAGTCGGAAATTTTTTCTATAAGCTCGTCTTTTGGAAGTCCGCTCCTGAAAATCTTTACGATTTCGTCTGCATACATTGGTTTGTTTAATACTTTCTCTGTCATATCATTACCTCCCATTTGCCTCAAAAGGGCATAAAAATACCACCGCTATTCCCACAGCAGTTTAACAATTGATTGTTGAGCAGTATAGGATAATATTCGGTGGAACAGAAAGTAATATTATGTTTACAAAAGGCTAAACTTCAGTCAGAATTTAACAGACAGCCTTACATTGAGTATTTCCGTAACACCTGTTTGAATACTTCGACCAAAACTACTGCAACTGTCCATTAAATCTCACCTCCGATTAAACTTCATCATATATTAATTTATCACCTAAATATATTTATGTCAAGTAAGTATAAGAATTTAGATTTAAAATTTACAATCCGATAACAATATTATGCACAAGTTGTTTGCGGCTTATAAAATATTATGAATTGTGACAGATTTCCCTATAAAAAGTGATGCTTTATATTTGCGATTTGTGCCGCAGCACAAAGAAATTTGTGCATAAAAGTGTTGCGCTCATAAAATATCGTGGTATAATAATGGCATAAACAAAAGAGATTTCAAAGCAATGGGGCTTCGTTGAACACGAAGTCCCATTTGTGATTTGATAGGGTATGATTTGAAAGGATGATAATTATGACACCTGAAAAAATTGTTGAAAACCATAAGAAATATGTACTTCAGTCATGGAGCAAGCAGGGTAACTTAAATCCTATTCCTGTTGCAAAGGCAGAGGGAATTTACTTCTACGATTTTGACGGTAATAAATATACAGATATGTCTTCACAGCTTGTAAACCTTAACTTAGGTTACGGTAACAAAGCTATCGGAGATGCAATTAAAGAACAGGTTGATAAGTTTTGTTTTGTAGGTCCGTCATACGCAACAGAGGCAAAGTCAACACTTGCGGAAATGATTATTAATCTTCTTCCGGACAGTTTTGGCAAAGTATTCTTTACAAATGCAGGTGCAGACGCAAACGAAAACGCAGTAAAGATTGCAAGAATGTTTACGGGCAGAAACAAGGTATTCAGCCGTTACAGAAGTTATCACGGTTCTTCATTCGGCGCAGGCAACCTTACGGGCGAGCCGAGAAGATATCCGCTTGAGCCGGGTATTCCGGGATTTGTAAAATTTTTTGATCCGTATGTTTACAGAGAGGCTGTTGAATTTGAATCCGAAGAGGCAGCTACAAAATATTATCTCACTAAATTGAGAGAGCAGATTATTTACGAAGGCCCTGACAGTGTAGCCGCAATCGTTATGGAAACAATTACAGGTTCAAACGGTGTAATTATTCCTCCTAAGGGTTACTTACCGGGAGTAAGAAGGATTTGTGATGAGTTCGGTATTCTGATGATTTGCGATGAGGTTATGGCAGGTTGGTGCAGAACAGGTAAAATGTTTGCATTTCAGAATTTTGATGTAGTTCCCGATATTGTATCATTTGCAAAGGGCGTTACCTGCGGCTATGTTCCGCTCGGCGGCGTTGCGGTATCGCAGAAAATCGCAGATTACTTTGACGATCATCTTCTTTCCTGCGGCCTTACATACAGCGGTCATCCGCTTGCTTGTGCGGCAGGTGTTGCCTGTGTAAACTACTACAGCGAGGCTAACATTCTTGACAATGTAAACAAGGTTGGCAAGGTGCTCGGTGAAATTCTTGAAGAAATGAAAGAGAAACATCCTTGTGTAGGCGATGTAAGATATATCGGTTTGTTCTCTGCTATTGAACTTGTAAAGGACAAGAAAACAAAAGAACCGTTAGTTCCGTACGGCAAGGATGAAAAAGGCATTATGGGCAGTCTTGTAGGAATGTTAAAGAAGAAAAAGTTTATGACTTATTCACACGAAAATATGCTCTTTGTAAATCCGCCGCTTATCATTACAGAAGAACAGATCAGGGAAGAAATGGTAAAGATGGACGAAGTTCTTACATATGTTGACAATGAATTGATTTGATACTATAATAGTAAAATTCTAAAATAACAGGAGATATTAAAATGTCACATTTTGTAGTTCCAAATCACATAGTAGTCGGCAAAGGCGTGCTTAACGAGGCTGCACCGCTTTTAAAAGAAATGGGCAGAAAGGCTTTTATCGTAACAGGCAGACACATTGCGGTTTCGGATATGATGAAAAAACTAACGGCATTGCTTGACGAAGAGGGTAGATAATATGCTGTTTTATGTGCTAAGCAATTTTACAAATGCGGAAATCGAAAGTTTGGTTGAAAAGTTGCAGGCAGAGCAGGAGAAGTTTATGAGTGTTAATAAACTTTATATTGCGGTCAGTAAAACCGATTGTAATATAAAGACGCTGTCAAAAGCATATCAGATTGTGCTTAAGATGCTCAAACTTTCTCAACGCAGAAATATCAGTCCGATGTTTTATGAAAAACTTGAAATCAAAAAACTCATTCTTGCCGTAGACGATAATTCGCTGCTTGAGAGCATATACAATGAAAACCTCAGGAAACTTGAGATTTACGACAGAGATAACGGAACCGATTATCTGAATTTTTTACGGTTGTATCTTAAGTATGACGGCAGTGTGCAGAAGGTGGCGGAAGAAACATTTGTGCACCGCAATACAATAAATTATCAGCTTGCTAAAATCAAAAAAATTCTCGGCAATAACCTTAAGACCTTTGAGGAACGCTTTAAACTCATTTTGGCTTTTGAGATAAAAGATGTGCTGTGATTTTATAAATTATTTTGTCATAAAATACAAAGCTGACATTGCAATGCAAATTAGCAATGTCAGCTTTGTTTATTTTAATTGTGATTATATATGCAATAATCTTAATACGGGAAATCCCTTCTTTAGTGCGTTCCAGATTAATATCAGTGCCGAGCAGGCGAGAATATCAACTATTGTCATAATCCACCAACAATAGCTTATACTTTGCAGTACAGGAGTATTGCTCCAAATTTGGTTTGAATAACTGTTTACTGCGTAATTTAAAGCCATAATAATTATGGTGTTTTTGCCTAAGAATGCTAAAAATTTAAAATTATTCACATATTTATAGCAAATAAAAAGTATGGCAACAGAAACTGTGATTGAACCCAAAAATGTAAGGAAAGTGTTGTTAAGTGTATTGTTGCAGAGGTCAACTCTTGGGTTTGTTACTATGCATAATGCACCGAGAGCTATCATAGAAAATATAAAAGATATACCGTGGGTGATATTCTTCAGCAGATTTGATTCTTTGATTTTAAGTCCTATGAACATAAATGCCATACCGATTAGAGCAACATTGATGTGCCAAGGTAATTGAATATTTATAAATAAGTACAAGATATAGTCAAGTGTTACAGACAATATACAGATAACTGTCTGTATGGCTGTGTTGTTTATTTTATTGAGAAAATAAAAGAAAATACAACAAATGAAAATACACGGCAAAAACCATAACGGAGTGCAGTTAGGCATTTTATCTATTGCGCCCCAAGAGTAAAATATCCATTGTAAATGATTCATTGTTGAGTCAAATAATTCCTGACCTTTCAGACCTTTAATTTGTTCAATCGGTATATTTATGAGTAAATTGAAAAAAGCCAAAATAAAGTAAGGCACTATGTAAGCTTTAAATTTGGATACTGTGAATTTTTTGAAACCGAGTTCGGACCATTTTGCTTTATTATATAAAAATCCGGAAAGTATAAAGAAGAATGGCATATGAAAGCCGAAAATTGCTTTCACAAGCGGGTCAGGTGCATTTGCGTGACCTATCAGCATTAAAATAATTACAAATCCCCTTGCCACATCTATATAAGCCAATCGTTCGGTTTTGCTGTTTTCCATCATATTTCCCCACACATTTTCATATTTTTCATTTTACATAACTACTATTATACCTCTGATTTTTCGTTTTTCAAGTTTGTAATAATATTTTGGCTTTTCTGATATGATTATTGAGATAGAAAAAGAAAATATTAGTATAAATGTCTTTTAATATTAAATTATTATGATATAATTATTAAAAAATAAAGATTAATATTTTGCAAGGTGGTGCTTTTATGAAAGAAACATACGAAGAGAAAATAAACAGACGATTAGGTGTAAAGCAGAGAATCATTGCGGTTGCTTCGGGCAGAGAAAAGGCTGACCTTGTACTGAAAAACGCAATGTATCTCAATGTCTTTTCAAATGAATTTTTGCAGAGCGACATAGCCGTAGCAAACGGTCTTATAGCCGGTATCGGAGAGTATGAGGGAGAAAACGAAATCGATGTAAACGGCAAACTTGTCTTACCCGGTTTTATAGATGCACACATTCACCTTGAAAGCTCAATGGTAACTCCGAGTGAGTTTGCAAAAGCGGTTGTTTCTCACGGAACAACAACCGTTATTACCGACCCCCACGAAATAGCAAATGTAATGGGAACTGACGGCATTGAATATATGATACAAAGCTCGCAGAACCTGCCTGTTGATGTGCATTTTATGTTGCCGTCCTGTGTGCCTGCTACCGAGTTTGACGAGAGCGGTGCAGAGCTTGGCTACAAGGATATTGATTCGTATTTTGAGCATAAAAAAGTCCTCGGTCTTGCCGAGATGATGAACTATGTCGGAGTGATAAACGGTGACGATGATGTGGTTTCAAAAATAGTTGCCTCGCAGGCTCACCATAAAAAGATAGACGGACACGCTCCCGAACTTTCGGGAAACGACCTTAACGCTTACATAGCCGCAGGTGTTTACTCCGACCACGAATGTTCAACATTTGAAAATGCACTTGAAAAGCTTAGAAAAGGTCAGTTTATTATGATAAGAGAGGGTACTGCCGCTCACAATCTAAAGGCGCTTATGCCGTTGCTGAATCAGCAATATTATGCACGCTGTATGTTTGCCACTGATGACAAACATCCGAGTGATTTGCTGTATGGAGGACATATTGATTACATAGTAAAACAGGCGCTGAAAAACGGAGCAGACCCGATAATCACATTAAAAGCAGCAACTCACCATGCCGCAAGATATTTTGCGCTTAACAATAAGGGAGCAATTGCACCCGGTTATCTTGCCGATATGGTTGTTGTAGACAATTTGACGGATTTTAATGTGGAAACTGTTTTCAAGCGTGGTAAAGTGATTTTTGACGGTGAGGTAAAGGAGTTTGAAATCCCTGCCGCAGATGACAGGCTTATCGAAAAATGTCATAACACATTCAGCCTAAACGAAGTTATGCCAGACAGTTTTAAAGTTGACGGAAAACTCGGTCTTATCGGACTTGTCGGTGGAGAACTTCTCACGCATAATCTCGGAACAGCCGATAAAATTGATGTGGAAAACGATATTTTAAAAATCGCCTGCATTGAGCGCCATAAAAATACGAACCACATCGGTGTCGGCTATGTAAAGGGATATTCTTTAAAATCGGGAGCGGTTGCAACTTCCGTTGCACACGACTCACATAATATTATTGCGGTAGGCTGTACCGACAGTGATATATCCGTTGCCGTTAATGCGGTCAGAAACAGTAAAGGCGGTATAGCGGTTGTCGATAACGGAAAAATTAAGGCATTGCTTGAACTCCCGGTTGCAGGACTTATGTCGGAAGAACCTTTAGAAAAGGTAAACGAAAAACTCGAAAAAGCAAAAGCCGAGGCATACCGCCTCGGTGCGGATAAAGGCATAGACCCGTTTATGACGCTGTCATTTTTAAGCCTGCCTGTAATCCCGTCACTGCGAATAACCACAAAAGGTGTATTTGATGTTGAAAAATGCGAGTTTGTTGAGAAAAATAAAATTTAATTATAAATTAAACAACAACTCTCCTATCACGGTAATAATGATAGGGGAGCTGTATTGTGTAATATATCAGAAGTTTTTATTTACCGATAACCTCTCTGTAAAAATCTATAAATGCGTTTAGGGCAGGGGAGCACCATTTGTTTTTGTGTATTAATAATTGAGTCCATACAGAAACATCACAATCAGCAATCGGCAGATGTTTAATATATCCGTTGCGGTATGCGTCTTCCGTAATAAAATCAGGTAGAAAGGAAATCATTTTGCTGTTTTCTATGAGTGAGCAGATTTGCAGAGGATTGCCGATTTCAAGAATCGGGAGAATTTCCAACGATTGCGTGGCAAGCTCATGATTCAGAAGTTTTCGGTAGCTCATATTGCTTTCTGTAAGCACAAAATCTTCGGAGCATATTTCTTTTAACAATAGTTCGTTTCGCTGTAAAAGCGGATGCTCTGTGGCGGCTATAAAGTGGACTTCCTCTTTATGTTCGGCACAGATAATAAACTCCGAATCGTAAATATGGCTGTCCAAAGTAAATATTAAGTCAACTTCGTTTTTCCTTAGCATATCAAACATTTGCTCTGTACCGCTCTCCAATACAACCAAATGAATATCGGGAAACTGTTTGCGAAATTTCAGAAAATCATCTTTAAAATAACGATTACATACCGAACTTGACATTGCAAGTCTGATATTTCCTTTTATTATTTCGGGAGTTTTAAGTTCTTCAAGCATTTTTTCGTGAGATTCGAGTATATTTCTTGCGTGCTGCAAAACGATCAGCCCGTCCTCTGTAAGGTTTATTCTGTGATAAAACCTGTCAAAAAGAACAGTGTCAAGCTCATTTTCCAATTGCTTTATTTGTGAAGAAACCGTAGATTGTGTATAACCGAGTTTATCGGCAGCCGCTGAAAAACCCGAGTATTCGCATACGGCAACAAAAGTTTTTAATACATTGGTATCCATATTATTTATCCTTTATAAACGATATTTTCGTTATTATAACATAATATTATCAATTTTACAAATAATACAATTTTTGCTATACTATAAATTATATTGTGTTTAATTTTAAAGGAGATTTACTATAATGAAGCGTGAACAACTTGGAAGCAGACTTGGCTTTATTATGCTTTCGGCAGGGTGTGCAATCGGATGCGGAAATGTTTGGAAATTTCCGTGGATGTGCGGGCAAAACGGCGGCGGAAGTTTTATGCTGGTATATATAATTTGCTTAATTGTACTCGGTATTCCGTCTTTGATTATGGAATTTGCCGTCGGAAGAGCGGCGCAGACAAGTCCTATTCATATGTATAAAAAATTAGAAAAGCCGGGACAAAAGTGGGGCGGCTTCGGTTGGGTTTGCCTTTTGGGCAACCTTGCGCTGATGGCGTTTTACACAGTTGTGTGCGGATGGATTATCTACTATTTTGTCAATTTTCTTATAGGGAATAATGCCGACCTCGGCTTTAATTCTATGATTTCTCAGCCGTCTGTAAATGTTATTTTTCTGCTGGTTACGGTAGTTATTGCTTTTGTAATTCTTTCGTTCAATATTCAGAACGGACTTGAAAAAGTAACAAAATATATGATGTGCGCATTGCTTGTGCTGATGGTAGTTTTGGCGGTAAACAGTCTGTTGCTGAAAGGCGCAGGAGAGGGAATGTCGTTTTACCTCAAACCCGATTTTTCAAAGATTGACGGCTCGGTTATAGTGGCGGCAATGAATCAGGCATTCTTTACATTGTCAACAGGTATGGGCGGAATGGCTATTTTCGGAAGTTACATAGGCAAAGACCATTCCCTTATGGGCGAGGCTGTTAATATAATTTCTTTGGATACTCTTGTTGCCATTCTTGCAGGTGTAATAATTTTCCCTGCATGCTTTACTTATGGTGTTGAAGTAAATTCAGGCCCGAGCCTTTTATTTGACACTATGGCAACTGTGTTTAATAATATGGCAGGCGGCCGCATATGGGGAACTCTCTTTTTCCTGTTTATGGTTTTTGCAGCTTTGTCAACCGTTCTCGGTGTGTGTGAAAATATCCTTGCAATGATTAGAGATTTAACGGGTTGGTCACGCCGCAAAGGAAGTTTGATTTGCGGAATTGTTGTATTTGTCCTTGCGCTTACAACGGCGCTCGGTTTTAGTGTGCTTCATTTTCAACCGTTTTCCGAAGGAACAACATGGCTTGATTTCTGGGATTTCATAGTATCTACAAATATTCTTCCGCTGGGTTCGCTTGTTCTTGCTCTTTTCTGTTGCAATAAATTCGGCTGGGGTTGGGATAACTTTATCAAAGAGGCCAACGAGGGCAAAGGACTTAAGATTAAGTCGTGGATGAAACCGATTTTTAAATATGTTGTACCTCTGTTTATAGGATTTATTTATGTTTACGGTTTGATAACTTTCAATTGGAGATAAGCTGCGAAAAATTTACACTTTTTGTCGGTTTGACAAAAGAATAGCGTATAAATTATAATATCAAAGTTTATCGGTGATGATTTGATGTATAATCCGCAAATTGAAACTTTTATAAGAGCTACAGACGCAGGCAGTTTTAATAAATCGGCGGAAGAAGCAGTTAAAACTAAAAAGCAGTTATAACCTTTAAGTATATACAGATGAACAAAAACAAGACTTCTCATGAGGTCTTGTTTTTCTTATAATATAAACAGAAAAAATATTTGGAAATGTAGCTATGAATGAGCCGCCCCCAAAAAGTTAGACTAAGAATCTAACATTATTTTTAAGACAAAAGTCAATAAATCCGTTGACTTCATTTCCTGTAATTATCGCAGAAAAAGAGAGAGTATAAAATTTAAATTTTCCCGATCTGTGTCCGTTATCTATATAAACTATGTCTTTCGGCACACTATACGATAAGTTGAGTTTTATATTGTCTTTGTATATTTCTCCGTTTTTTGCTGTGAGTGTTATTATTGTTGGTTTGGCGGATTCTTTTCTGATTTTTTTCGACCTTTTTACCGACCATATTCCCATAGGTATTACACTTATAAATTCAAGCAGGAACGGTATCACAAGAATATATAAATCAAATACGCACATCAAAATAAATGTGGCAAAAATTAAAACTGCCCATGACAATGCAGGCACTGCCTGTCGAAAAGTATCTTTGCCGCTTAGAAATTGAGGTGTAACTGTTACTTGATACATTCTTTACCTTCCTGAAAATTATTGTATATTTTAATTTTTTGCAATAAATACATTGTACCTTATGATACAAGCTTGTTTTCTTCCGTATTATGATATTTAAAACTGTATTTTCCCTAATAGTGTTTAGATTTTTTGTTATCGTCATAGTAGTTGCCTTATATTGCGGTATGCATAAAACATTAAATGTGTGGCGTTGCGGAGTTTTTATGGCTTTTGAAATATATATGTTTTCATAATATTTAATTCAAGGTTACAACCTGAACGAAATTTTGCGTTGGATATGTTTCCGTAAGATATAGCTGGGTATTTACATTAGTTGTGCGTATAATTTAAACTGCTGCAAAAGTCAGCAAACAAGCCGCATTATAGATTGTTTGATTATTTCCTTGACATCAATACTATGGTTTCAATATGCTCGGTTGTTCAACGAAAAACATACTCACCCCCTATTGTACACGGGAATGGCGGAACGCACCTTTTCCCTTGAAATCCAGTGGTTCGAGCCTGTGATAACCTTGAATTGC
>NZ_JADNHD010000009.1:0-64483 GCF_015553695.1 Ruminococcus sp. BSD2780120874_150323_B10 | reverse complement strand
CCCTATTGTACACGGGAATGGCGGAACGCACCTTTTCCCTTGAAATCCAGTGGTTCGAGCCTGTGATAACCTTGAATTGCTCTATCATTTGTATAGGCAAACAGGGAAAGCTCTATTCCTTAAACTTCATTTTTCATGTCATCCCTACAAACTGGAATTTATATTGCAATCATTTTTTCTTTAATTCTAGAATATTCTTCTCGATCTGCTGTATAACCCCCCTGAAATCATCATCCGTTTTTTCTGTCGGATCTTCAAGTTTCCAGTTGTCATCAAACGCTCTGCCAATAAACGGACAACCTACATCACAACCCATGGAGATGGAGATGTCTGGCTCCGGGATGCTTGATATCAGCTTAGAATACTGCTTTTTCTACATGTCGATGCCGTAAAGCTCCTTCATGAGACGGACGGCATTCTGATTGATCTGGGGCGCAGCAAGTATGATGGAATCCTTCAGGAAATCAATGCCCGTATGATTCTGTATAATTTCTGTGAATTAGTGACATCTCACACTGTGATAAAAACATCTAAAAATACAAAACACGTCTATAAAATTAATTTCGCCATCGCAGTAAACATATGCAGGGCATATCTCAAACACGGTGGTAACGAAACAGAGACCATGCTTCTCATACAAAAATATCTGACACCTGTCAGGTACAATTGAAATTATCCTATCCACCTCCGTCCAAAGAGAAATAGGGATTTCATGTATCGGGTTGCATAAATCTCGTTACCATTATACTCCATTATGAGGCAGATATGCAATCTGTCTTTTTGTCATACCCCAAAAAATGATTTGAACTCATCATACACCTGCTTTCTACACATTAGTGCACCTAAAAAATACAGCATTTCTTAACTGAACAGTATTTTCAATGCATGACCGCATATTATATACTGTTTTCATCATAAAAAACCTTATCTAGGAACCGTAATAATTCTATTCAAATTTTCTTCCTGATTCACTTCACTCTGCATGTACGGTCACATCACTTTCCTTTTTTTTAGACATAAACCAATAAAATATAACACAAAATACTAAAGCAAACACAACACCAAAAACATTTTGAATCACTCTAAGACTAACTGCTCCTTGTAGTCCATAAGTCTCTGCAGCAATGGCTAAAGCACCAAATGTGTTAAATACTGCCTGCCAGCCATATTGTGCTGAAAATCCTACACCGATTCCACCAAGAATTCCTATATATGCATAGATTGACGAAGGAAGCAGAAAATATAATACTGTAAAACATATAACACCTGCAATATTTCCGACAATCCTTTTACGGACTCTGTAGTGCATATCTTCCATAGACGGCAAAATCACGGACATGGCCGCAATACCAGCCCACATTGCACGTGGCATATTACAAAGTTCTGCAATGCAAAGGACAATCGGTACGCATAAAATCTGACATATCTGCCATTTTGTTCTGGAAGAAGTGATATCAAATTCTTGTATCAGATCTTTCAGATTACTTTTATAAGTTCTGTTTTTATGATTTCGATAAAATACGAAGCAGGTAAGTGCTGCACCTAAAGCCATTCCGACTAATCGCATCTGATAGCTTTTTCCCGTAACATCATAACCATATAGCAGCAGATACCCAAGAACCAATGTAGATTGATTAAACATTAATGGATTATGGCATCCGAACAGAATCAACACAGCCAGTGCCGCAATATTTAACAGCATTCCCAATACCGGTGAAAACTGATTTGCTAAATGCGGACATACAGTCATAATTACAAAGAACAAAGCCAAAAGCATCGTAGATTGTCCGGTGTGGATCCCCAGATCCGCATTTCTAAACACCATGAGACATAATAAGACTACTACACCTACAATGCTGTTCTCATTTCCAAATAGGATGCTGAAAATACTAACAAAGAAAAAACAAAATGCCATTGTAACAGCTATCTTCACCAGATATACCCACATATGATATAATTTTTCTTTTAGTGTTTCACTCTTTTTCAACAGGTTTTTAGAACCTGCCTGATTTAACTGCAACTCCTGATAAAATGTCATATAAATCCTCCCATCTTCTAATTTATCTTAAAACTATATAATCTCATCTTTCTGCTTTGGCAGCTCTATAACAAATCTGCATCCACCATATTCACGGTTTTCTGCTTTGATTGTTCCTCCGGCACTATCTACAATCCGTTTTACAAGTGCAAGACCTAGGCCATTCCCTTCTGCTTTATGAGATCCATCTACCTGATAGAACTTGTCAAATATTCTGGATTTTACATCATCCTCTATTCCTGGTCCTTCATCTTCCAGAATGAATTTAACAGAATCCTGTTCTTGTCTCAGAAACATCGTAATTGTCCCCTTTGAAGGGCTGAACTTAATCGCATTATCCAAAAGATTTATCCAGATATGCATAAAAAGTCCTTCATTCCCAGTATATTTAACTTCCTCCAATTCTACCTGAAAACCAATTTCTTTTTCTGTCCATTTTGTTTCCAATGAAAGAAATGCCTGGCGGATCTGTTCATCCAGACGATATTCTGTTTTTTTCATTGGTATATTCTGATTCTCTAACTTGGATAACAGCAAAATATTACCAACCAATCCGGAAAGTCTTTGGGTGTTAAATAAGATTTTTTCTACATATTTCTCTTGATCCGGAGACAGTTCTTCTCCCTGAAGCAGCATTGTATATCCTTCAATGGCATTAATCGGGGTCTTAAACTCATGAGAAACATCAGATACAAAATTCATCTGCAGCACCTCTGTTGCACGAAGTTCTTTTGTCATAACGTTAAAACTTTGATAAGATTCTCCAACTTCTGCTATACGGCTGTTCGTTTCCAAATGCTGTTCAAAATCTCCCTGAGAAACTTCCTTCATTGCTTTACTAAGTCTGGTAATTGGTTCCAGTAACTTTGCATTAATAAAGGAAGTGATCAGCCCTGCAATCAATGTATTGAAAATCAAAAGCCAGCCAAGCACAGGTATGCTGCCCGGCAGATAAAAAAAATGATTCAAAAAAGCAAATAATAAAGCAGATATGACTGTTGAAAATACAAGTGCCAGCCAGATTGCACCGGTCAGACAGGATCGGATCCGCAATCCTTTTTCTTTCTTTTGTTCCATTATTTTTTCACCACCTTGTATCCAATTCCACGCATTGTTACGATTTCAAAATCAGGGTTATCTTTAAAACGCTCTCTGATTCTTCCTATATGTACCTCTATCGTATGTGGGTCTGCCTCCGTCTCGTATCCCCATACTTCATCCATCAACTGTTGTTTTGTAAATGTTCTGCCTGGCGAAGCTGCAAGCTTATATAAAAGCAGGAATTCTTTTTTAGGCAAAACAAGACTTTCCTTATCAGTTGTAACCGTCATTGCATCATAATCAAACTCTGTTGAACCGATCACAATTTTGTGTTCATTCAGTATCTGTGCACGGCGAAGCAGTGCTCCGACTCTTAAAACCATTTCATTCACATTTACCGGTTTTACCATATAATCGTCACTTCCCGAAAGAAATCCCTGGCGCATATCATCAAAGGAACCTTTCGCAGTGATCATAAGCACCGGTATCTGATATCCTGCTGAGCGAAGTTCTGACACCAGTTCATAGCCATCCATAACCGGCATCATAATATCAGAAATGATCAGATCAATATATTCCTTATCCAATACTTCTAATGCCTGTGCTCCATCCGATGCACTTTTGACTTGATATCCATTCTTCTCAAGCACTTTTTGGAATAGCTGGCTTAATTCTTTATCATCTTCTACAATCAATATTTGAAACACGTTTTCCTTCCTCCTTATTAAAACAGATACCTTGCCCATCCAAGCAGATGCTGTACCAAAAATATTTTTCTCTGACGTTTCTTTGTTAATTCGATTGGCTCTACATGATATGGATCACGATAGGTTCCATCTTCCAATACCTGGCGGGACACTCTTTCATATCAATCCAGCTCTTCATTCCATCTACTAACAGACGAATATGTACGCCTCTGTCTGCCGCATCATGCAGTGCTCCTAAAATCAATTTTCCACTTTCATCGGATTGAAATGCAAAAGTAGAAAGAATAATTTCCTTTTTTGCATTCTTGATCAAACGCACTCTTTGTAAAAGTGCTTCTGGATTCTTTTCTATGATTACTGCCAGTTCTGTATTTTCACTTCATTCGTTCCATGACCCATTTTTTGTTTCTTTTTTTGGTTGTATTGGACACTTCCGGCTGCTTTTTATATGCAACGCAGATTCCGAGCAATTCATAAAAAGCCACACATAAAAAAATTGCCAGTATAACAAGAAGGATTTTATATATTAAGGATTTTACATATTTTATACTTTTTCATTGTACATCACCTGATTCCTTTTTATTTCATACTTATACAATACAAAGTCAATCTCAATTTAACCTCAACAAAATTTATTTTTATTCTAATATATGAAGGAGCTTTTCTTACTCCGTTGTATTAATCACTATTTTATTTCTTCCATAAGCTGTCGGATTTTTCTCAATGTACACTGTGTAACTGCCAGGTCATCTTCTTGTATATTCGATATGATTTTTTCATAAGCTTCTATCATTTTTTCTTTCTGACAATTACTTAATTCAATTGCCTTGTTCGTCAAAACCAGGTATGTTCTTTCTTTTTTTTCATCTAATTTCCAGATAATATATCCTTTATTTTCAAGACTTTTTACCATCTTAGATGTTTCTGGAATCGATAATTTCATGTATTCTGCCACTTCTGAAAGATATACTCCTTCATGACAGTCTGATTTTTCAACACATTCCTTTATACTATAAAGGAACAAATAATCTGTTCTTTCAATAAATTCAAATATGCTTTCAACATTGACGCTCTTTAAAAAAAACTCCTCTGCACTGGTTCCTGCTCCCATATTATCGTTCCTCTCTTTCTATATATTCTTTTTTGCTGACTAGACTCTTATATGCCGGTCGAATGATCTTATCTGTAGTTATCAATTCTTCCAGGCGATGTGCACTCCAACCAGCAATTCTTGCTATCGCAAATAATGGCGTGTACAATTCTCTTGGAATATTCAACATATCATACACAAAACCACTATAGAAATCTATATTAGGACTTACTCCTTTGAATATCTGACGCTGCTTTGCAATCAACTTAGGTGCAATCTTCTCAATATTGTTATAAAGGGCCATATCTTTCTCACGTCCTTTATCCCTTGCGAGTTGTTCTACAAAGCCTTTGAACACCCTTTCTCTCGGATCTGAAATAGAATACACAGCATGTCCCATTCCATAAATAAGTCCTTTCTGATCAAACGCCTCTTTCTTCAAAATCTTACTCAGATATGATGTAATTTCCTCTTCGTCTTCATAATCTTTCACATGACTTTTAATATCATCCATCATATTCATTACCATCAGATTTGCACCGCCATGTTTTTTCCCTTTTAAGGATGACATTGCTGCTGAAATAACAGAATAAGTATCTGAACCTGAAGATGTTACTACCCGTGTAGTAAATGTAGAATTGTTACCACCACCATGTTCCATATGTAACAATAATGCTATATCCAGTACTCTTGCTTCCAGTTCTGTGAATTTTGTATCTGGTCTTAATAGGCGCAGGAAATTTTCAGCAATAGATAAATCTTTTTCAGGTCTATGAATATACATACTTTCGTTTTTTTCATAATGACAATAAGCATGGTATGCATATACTGCTAACATAGGAAATACTGCGATCAACTGCATACTCTGCCTTAGCACATTCGGAATTTCAAGACTTTCTTTCTCCTTATCGTAAGAGCCCAATGTAAGAATACTTCGAGTCATAGAACCCATAATATCTGATGTAGGTGCTTTCATAATGACATCTCTGGTAAAGTTAGTCGGTAGTTCCATACAATCAGATAGTCTTCCCTGAAATTCCATTAACTGTGTATCAGTTGGCAATTCTCCGAATAAAAGAAGATATGCTCCTTCTTCAAAGACAAACCTTTTTCCTTTACCTCCTGTTACTAAATCTTTTATATTATAACCACGATAAGATAACTCGCCATCACATGGGCTCTTTACTCCATCACGATATTCAAAAGCTTTTATATCAGAAATATTTGTAAGCCCCGTCAACACACCTTGGCCTTTTTCATCTCGTAAGCCTCTTTTTACACCATACTCTGAATACAGATTCTTACTAATGCTATCATTTTGTTCACAAAAAATTGCTTGCTGTTTCATATAATTTTCCAAATTGCTCATTTGAATCGCTCCTTTCATTCTGTTACGAACTTACATACTATACTCAGATATTCTTGTTTCCAGAGTATTCAGCATTGTCTGTTCTTTTTCTTATTCTTATTCATTAGCAATACAATACAATGGAAAACTCAATTTAACCTCAACAAGGTTTGTTTTTTTCATCCATGCAAAATCTTCTTTGTACAACAGACTGTTAGATATAGCAAAAACGGCCTTCCAAAAACAGTTAACTTCTAAATCAACTGTTTTTTAAAATGTCGTTTCATCAGACTCTTATAGCAATCCAGCAAATAATCTCATAAATAATTGTCCCAGTCGCAAATATGCACTTCGTTCGGTTTGATATTGGTCTGTCACATCACGACATTCTCCCATCGTTCTTATCAGATCATTTTTTATTTCCACAACTGCCTGACGACTTACAAAAACTTTTTCTGCAAGCTCATCCTGCGACATTCCCTTTTGAGTACGAAGTTCAAGTATAACCTGTTTTGTATCCACTATGCAGTACCTTCCTTACACCTTTATTATAGTCTCACGCATTATCTCAAACAAGCAACTCGCAGTTGCTGTCCTTATTACTTGGCTTTTTCGTTCACGGCTACCCAAATTTCACAACGATAGTTTGGGGCGGTTGTATCCGCAGACGGATAAACTTCAAACTCCACGCCCTTGGCATATTCATGCTGCGAGCTTTGCGGGAAGATTCTGCCGTTTCTTGACATCGTATGCTTTGGAGTGTTAGATTTCCTGTCCTTTGTTTTCTTTTTCCTGCATACCCTCATCGGCTTGTGCAATCATCTGTCTGTACTGTTCTTTTACACTTTCCGGTGCAAGTATCTGTACCTTGCCATTAAAGCCAAACACCCAACCGAAAAAGGTTGGACTGGCTGATACTTCGGTCTGTACTCTGAAAGACGTAATATCATACGCAAGGTTGTCACATCTTCTCCGAAGCGGTCAACCATTGTTTTCATCAGGGTGTTATCACAGCGTAAATCCACAAGAACTTTCTCGCCTGAGAACATAGAGAACACTTCTTTTGTAAAATTCTCTTCTCAAAGGACAAGTTGGCAAACTGGAAGTTGTATCATCATTTATCTTTATCTTTTTTTGAAAAAATAAGACTGCCAGATATACCAAAAGATATACCCAGACATATTCCGATTCCAATTCCAGCCATGCTATTTAAGACATTTATAAAAACAACGCTCCAAAGTATTGCTGCGATTATTCCAATAGTGACTCCTATAATTATCCTTTTGTTGTTCATCAGCTTTATCCTCCATAAATTCCGATTTATCTAATTTCTATTAACATCTATTTCACTGTTCATGAACCCCTCAAAACGGTCGAATTGCAGGATTGCCTGTCAGCTTTTTGTCCTATAAAATTCTCTCCAAACACACTGACATCTAATCCACTCACTCAATTTGCATTATCTAATCCGAGGTTACAACCTGAACAAAATTTTGCGTTGGATATGTTTCCGTAAGATATAGCCGAGTGTTTTTGATGGTTAAATATATAATTCTAAATTTAGAAAAAGCCATCAAACAAGCCGCATTATAGATTGTTTGATTATTTCCTTGACATCAATACTATGGTTTCAATATGGCGCGGTTGTTCAACGAAAAACATACTCACTATTGTACACGGGAATGGCGGAACGCACCTTTTCCCTTGAAATCCAGTGGTTCGAGCCTGTGATAACCTTGAATTGCTCTATCATTTGTATAGGCAAACAGGGAAAGCTCTATTCCTTAAACTTCATTTTTCATGTCATCCCTAGAAACTGGAATTTAGCACTTCCATACCATTGTAAATTCATTTTCTCCCGTATTATCATCTACACATTCAGATTGGATACTAAATTCTTCTCGCAGATAAAATTGAATTGCTCTCTCATTTTTTTGATAAACGTTCAATTTTAGAGTGGACTTGATTTTCTTCACCTGATCCAATAACTGTTTTCCGGTTCCCTTTGACTGTGCTACATCTTTTATAAAGATTCCTTCAATATAGTCGTTATTTAATCCAATAAATCCATCTATCTGATTTGCATTGTCAACTTCATGCACATATATTTCTGCAAGTGGAATCATTTCTTTTACCATATCAAAGTTGCTTTTCCAGTAATCTTGAGATATAAAACTATGTGCCTGAATATTCGTATTCAACCATATTTGCATTACTGAATCTAGATCACCAGCAACGTATTTCCTAATCATTTCATTGTCTCCTCAAATTCCAATTTATCTTTCTACTCAACTACACGCCAACTTCTTTAAAATATTAACATAATATTTAAGCTCATTCAAGGAACTCAAATAAACACACAAGTGGAATACCTCAAATTAAGTTTGGAAAAAGCTGATTAATGCTAAGCATTCGTTTCGCCGTTTTGAGCAACGCTCGAAAATACGTCACTGAGAGGACTGTGAACAAACGACAGAAACGATTTATTCAGCGTTTCCTTTGTTTATATGAAATTGCAATATAACTGCATATAGAAATCAGGAAACTTATACAGTACAAAACAACCGCTCCAAAACTAAACAATATTTCTCCCAAATAAGTTAGTCCTGGCATAAATCCATATCCAGGAAGATTATTAAAGTAAATCATCAGTCCTATGGATATAAGCAGCGGAATTAGTTCTGACGAAAACAATATCCGCCAAAGTTTTTTTATTTTCTTGCGAATGGTTATCACAAATAATATTATTTGAAATGTAAAAATTACTATATATGTAATCAGTAAGAACAGTGCCATTACTATTTTCCTCCGTAAATTCCGATTTGTCAATTTCATTAAATATGAAATTTGTCTCTCTATCGTGGATTCAGATATGTAATCGGATTCTGTGCCGACTGATTCAACTTCAGTCTGGCTATCGACTTTCCAATGTAGAATGTTTCATTCTCATCCAACGGAAATCCCTGCTCATATCTTTCATCCACGAAGAACACTCTGTTTTTAGTGCCTTTTCCAATATAGAAAATTTGCTTACTGCGTGGATCTATGAGTCCATACACATAATGATCTCCGAGTGAAAGAAGACTCTTCTCTGAAAATCTATCCATTCGTTTCTCCTAGTGTGCTGTCTGCATTCCCTTATTTGTATCCAAATCAAAGCCAACCTGCCAAAACAGCACAGCCTGACCAATACGCACAAACCACACCGTTAAGCCACCTATCCCGATTTACTCCTCTTTCCTTGACATCACCACCACGCACTCAATATGCGCTGTATGTGGGAACATATCTACGGGTTGGATTTTTTGGATTTTATATGTGCTGTTCTTATCTATGTATGCCAAATCTCTTGCTAAGGTTTCGGGGTTGCAGGAGATGTATACTACTGTTTTTGGCGACATTTTTATAAGGGAAGAGAGGAATTTTTCGTCACTGCCTGCTCTCGGCGGGTCCATAAATACTACATCGGGCTTTTCGCTTTCTTCTGCGACTGCCTCCATAAATTCGCCTGCATCGCCCTGATAAAATCTTATATTCTTCAAATTGTTTGCTCTTGCGTTCTGCACCGCATCCTTGACTGCGTCTTTGTTAAGTTCAACGCCTATAACTTCGCCTGCACCGTGCTTTGCGGCAACAATTCCGATTGTGCCGATTCCACAGTAGGTGTCAAGCACTGTTTCTTTGCCTTTTAGATTTGCAAATTCGATTGCTTTGTTGTAAAGTACCTCGGTCTGCACAGGGTTAATCTGATAAAAACTCTTTGGTGAAATTCTGAATTTGCATCCGCACAAAATATCCTCAATATATCCCTTGCCGTACAGTACTTTTTGCACATCGCCGAGCACAAGGTTTGTTCTGTACGGGTTTATATTCTGCACAACTGTTTTGATTTCGGGAAACTGTTTGGTAATCGCTTTTACGAAATTATTTTTTGACGGAAAAACAGGAGTGCCTGTTACCAAAACAAGCATTACTTCGTTTGTTGCAAAGCCTCTTTTTACAAGTATATGTCTTAAAAAACCTCTCTGCTTGTCCTCGTCATAGGTTGTGAGCTTGAAAGATTTAAGCATTTTTCGTACGGCAACTATGATTTTATCCGCCGTTACATCTTCTGTCATACATTCGTCAATGCCGACGATGTGGTGAGTTCCCGATTGGTAGACACCCGAAATTATTTTACCGTTTTTATCTGTTCTGAACGCTGCCTGAACCTTGTTGCGGTAATGATAGGGTGTGTTCATACCGATTATTTTATCTGCCTTGCAAAATTTTGAGAGCAGTTTTTCAACTTTTTTCTGTTTAAAGCTAAGTTGCTCGGTGTAGGTGAGATTCTGCAACTGACATCCGCCGCATTTTTTATATACGGGGCAGCTGCCTCTTTTTATGTTTTCTTTTGTATTGCTCATAATTTATTCTCCGTATCAATATCTGAAAAGAGCCAAGGCTTTGGGTGCTTGGCTCTTTATTTTGTATGTATTATTCTTCTTTTTCTTTTTCGTCTGTTGCTTTTTCTTCGTTTGTATTTTCGTCAACAAGTCTTTTTACAACAACACGAATAATTCTCTGATTTGCCACTTCCATAATCGTAAAGCGGAAACCGCCTGCCTCTACGCTTTCACGCTTATTCGGAATACTGCCTGCATTTTCAAGAATGTATCCGCCGACGGTTATGCTGTCACTGTCAATGTAATCTTCGTCAAGGTCGAACAGCGCAAGCATATCGTCAAGCTCGAGGTCGCCGTTTACAAGAAATTCATTCTTGCCGATTTTGTAGTAGTTGTGCTCAATTTCTTCGTCCTCGTCCCATATGTCGCCGACGATTTCTTCAAGCAGATCTTCCATTGTGAGAATACCGAGAGTTCCGCCGTATTCGTCGGTAACAATTGCAAGGTGAACTTTTATTCTCTTAAAAGTGCTGAGAATTTTTGAAAGAGGTTGAGTTCTGAATACAAAGTACGGCGGCTGCATTATGTCACGCACATCCGGTGCGATGCCGTCCGCAAGTTTTTCGAGATAATCTCTTGTGTGAAGTACGCCGACAATGTTGTCAACGGTATCTTTATATACAGGAATTCTTGAGTATCTGTTTTCAATAATTAAATTCTTAATTTTCTCCGGCGAATCGTCCACGCTTATGAATGTAACATCAACTCGAGGTGTGATGACTTCTTCGGCGGTTTTTTCGTCAAAGTCAAGTGCAAGGCGAACCATCTCGCTTTCGCTTTCTTCAAGCACGCCTTCTTCTTCAATGCTTTCTACTATATATTTAAGCTCATTTTCGGTAACGCTCGGTGCATCCTCTGTTCCGCCCGCAATCTTAAGGGCAAGGCTTTTGAATTGTACAAGGATAAACACAAGCGGGGTTAAAATGAACATCAAGAACTTTATTATGCCTGCTGTTTTAAGAGAAAAGCTGTCGCAATTTTCTTTAGCCAAACATTTAGGAAGCACCTCACCGAATGTGAGTACAAGCAAAGTAGTTGCACCCGTTGCAATAGCTGAACCGTAGTCGCCGAAAAGTGCCATACACAATACCGTTGCAAGTGATGAACAGCTAAGGTTTACTA
Source organism: Ruminococcus sp. BSD2780120874_150323_B10 (assembly GCF_015553695.1). NCBI lineage: Bacteria > Bacillati > Bacillota > Clostridia > Eubacteriales > Oscillospiraceae > Ruminococcus > Ruminococcus sp. BSD2780120874_150323_B10. The sequence continues at coordinate 52,692 of NZ_JADNHD010000009.1, read as the reverse complement.
CATTGTTGCAGATAAGAATGGTGGTAAGTGCTTTGTCAAAATTTTCAATAACAAAAAGAGCGGTTGTTGCTTTTTTGTCGCCGTCTTCGGATTTCTTTTGAATGCGGATTTTGTTTACAAAAGAAAACGCTGTTTCCGTTGCGGAAAAGAACGATGACAATGCAATAAGTACGAAAATTACTATCGCCATTACTATGTTTGATGCCAATTAAATTCACTCCAAAAAACATTATTACTTTTATACTACTATAATTCTTTTATATCATTATTGTTTTTAAGAAAAAAGAGCAAAAAGATTGAAATATATTGCTATAAATGCTATAATATTTAATTGCAAAATACATTATTAACGCATTTTTGGAAAAAATATTTTTCGGAGGTGCATTAATATGGCACAAAAAGCAAAAGAAAAGAATACCACAGCAAAAAAATCGGGTAAGTCAAGGGTTGATAATACAGTAAAAAATCCGAACGAACAGCCCGAAAAAAAGTCGCTTGAAAAAGACAGTCCCATTGACGAACAGCATACGGATCAGGTAGAAGAAACAGGTTCGGTGCTCACTACGCATAAAGACAGCGTAATTCATTGTCTGACAATTATAGGACAGATTGAGGGACATTACATTCTTCCGCAACAGAATAAAACGACCAAGTATGAGCATGTTATTCCGTTGCTTGTATCTATTGAAGAGGACGAAAGAATAGATGGACTGCTTATTTTAATAAATACGGTCGGCGGAGATGTGGAGGCAGGACTTGCCATTGCCGAGGTGATTTCGGGAATGAAAAAGCCTACGGTTTCAATCGTGCTCGGCGGCGGACATTCCATTGGCATACCGCTTGCCGTTGCGGCAGACAAGAGTTTTATTGCACCGAGTGCGTCTATGACGGTGCATCCTGTGCGAACTACGGGACTGACGCTCGGCGTTCCGCAGACTTTTGAGTATTTTCAGCGTATGCAGGACAGAATTACAACCTTTGTTGCGGAAAATTCCGATATTTCAAAAGAACGGTACAATGAGCTTGTTCTCAACACGGGCGAACTTGTAATGGACATCGGAACGATTCTTGAGGGGGAAGAGGCTGTCAGTGAAGGTCTTATTGACGAGGTCGGCACGGTTTCGGATGCAATTGACTGCCTGTACACAATGATAAAACGCAATAAGACCCGTAAAAAACGTGGCAGATAATTTTATTTTTTACAGTAACCGCATATAAATAAATGCGGTTATATGGGCGGTCAAAAGTCGCCCTTACATATTTTATGGTTAAAGGAGTACATATTATGTCAATTATTGATGCAATCATTCAGGGCATCGTGCAGGGCTTAACAGAGTTTTTGCCTGTATCGAGCAGCGGACATCTTTCTATTACACAGCATATTTTGGGCGCAACGGAAAATAACCTTTTCTTTAATGTTATGCTCCATGTGGGAACACTTGTAGCGGTAGTTGCTTTTTACCATAAGCTTATATGGAGTCTTATCAAGGAATTTTTCTCACTTGTTAAAGATGTATTTACAGGTAAATTTAAATGGAAAGAGATGAATTACGAAAGAAATCTTATTATGATGCTCATTATAGGACTTCTTCCGCTTTTCCTGTTATTCCTGCCTATTCCGGGCACGGATATGAAAATTAAAGATCTTGCCGATGTTCTTACAGGCGAAAGATACTTGATTGTGGTTTCGATTTCTTTGATGATTACAAGTATTTTGCTTACTGTCGGTATTATCTGCAACAAGAGAACTATCGGTTCAAACGCAGGTTTTAAGCATTTAAAAAATGTAAAGCACAGCGAAAATTCGGCAGGCAAAGAGAGCTTTAATGTTCTTGACGCTGTATGCGTAGGTCTTATGCAGTTTGTTGCTGCAATTTTCCCCGGTATTTCCCGTTCGGGTTCAACTCTTGCAGTCGGTGAGATGAGAGGTATAAACAAGCAGAAAGCGCTTGACTACACATTTGTTCTCGGTGTTCCGTCAATACTTGCGGCAGCTCTTCTTGAGGGTGTTGACGCAATAAAAAGTCCGGAGGGCATATCAATTGACCCTGTGGTAATTATAGTTGGTATGGTAGTTTCTGCAATTGTAGGCTACTTTGCAATTCTTATTTTCAAATGGTTCTTAAAGACCGACAAAATGATAATTTTCGTAGTATATACTGCACTTGTAGGTATAGTATTCCTTGTTATTTCCTGCATTGAAATGAACACAGGAGCAAATGTCTTTACCGGTGCAATGATTCAATAATGCTTTTATCGGAGGTAGTATAAATTGGCAACCCAGAAAAAGACAACCAAAAAGAAAGCTTCAGGTAAATCAACCTCCTCAAAAGCAAAAAACACTAAAAAAAGTCAACCGATACCTGAATCACAACCTTTGCTGACACCAAGGATAAGAGCAATTATCCTTGGTGCTTTATCACTGTTTTTTGTAATTTTAATATTTGTTCAGAGCGTAAATTTATGGAGTACGGTTCGTTCCGCACTTTTTGGAGTATTTGGCTTTGCAACATTTTTTGTTCCCGTCTTTCTTATGTATATGGCGATTATTACGGACAAGGAAAAGCAAATACAGCATTTTAAAAGTAAGGTAGCACTCTGCATACTTATTGTTTTGCTGATAGGAGCATTGATTTATGTTGCAACAGGCACTCCTCATTCGGAAAAAGGTTATCTTGCCTGTGCAGGCGAACTTTATCTCGATATTTTCGAAAGTGAATCTTACTTTACATTCGGCGCCGGTTTTATCGGAGGATTGCTTGGTTATCCTATGGCATCGTTAATCGGAAATGTTCCGACGGTATTGATTTGTATTCTTGTATTGCTTGCCGTTATTTTCGGCATTACAAATCTTTCAATCAATGATATTGCAGAAGCTGCCGCATCAAAGGTTGAGCAAGGTGTTACATATGTAAAGCACAAGAGCGAAGAAAAAGCAAGGGTAAGGCGTGAGTACATTGCCGAGCGTGAGGCGGAAGAGGCACAGCGTGAGATGTTTATTGCAGGAGGAGAGAATGACAAAACCATAGTTTCTCCTCAAAAGAAAAAACGCAGAGGCAAGAGGAGCGGCATTGATATTCCTCTTGATGAAAACACTCACGATGATAATAAAACAAAGCTTAACAGAAAACTTGAGGTTGACTGCGACTACAAAGCAGATGTTAAAGATGCGTCAAAAGTTGCAGATGAAGTTGAAGAGCCGCAGTTTTATGAAAGTCCCGAAAAGGAAGTATACGGTGAAGAATACGAAGATGAAATAATACAGAATGAACATAACGAAAATGAAAATGTTTCTGACGATTTGATGGACATAATCAACAGAGCAAGCAAAAACTTTGATGAAAAGAATCATAAAGCAGAAACAGAACCCGAGCCGGTTCCGTCATACGAAGAGAACAGACATAACGAAGAAAACAGCTTTGAAGAAGAACTTGAAAATGCAAGCTATTCTCCTGTTGAAATCAGAGAAAAAGAAGAAAAGCCCGAGTATCATTTTCCGCCTATTCAGCTGTTAAGTCTTTCGGAAAACAATAACGATAAAAATGCTGCGGAAGAAATGCATAACAATGCGAAAAAACTCATTGATACGCTTGACAGCTTTAATGTAAAAGCATCTATAGTAAATATTTGCCGTGGTCCGTCTGTTACAAGATATGAACTTTCACCTGCTCCGGGTGTAAAGATAAGCAAGATTACAAACCTTTCAGACGATATTGCACTTAACCTTGCCGCAAACGGAGTAAGAATCGAAGCTCCTATTCCGGGCAAAGCCGCAGTCGGTATTGAAGTACCGAACAAGGTTGTAAGTATGGTTACTATGCGTGAGTTGATTGACTCCGATGAATTCAGAAGAGGAAAGAGTAAACTTACCTGTGTACTCGGTAAAGATATTTCGGGTGAAATTGTGGTTACCGACCTGTCAAAACTTACTCACTTGCTTATTGCAGGTACAACGGGTTCGGGTAAATCTGTTTGTGTAAACTCAATTCTTATGAGTATCCTTTACAAAGCTACACCCGACGAAGTAAAACTTTTGCTTGTTGACCCAAAAATGGTTGAATTTACAAAGTACAGAAGTATTCCGCATTTGCTTATTCCTGTAGTAACCGACGCTAAGAAAGCGGCGGGTGCGCTTGGATGGGCGGTTTCCGAAATGGAACAGAGATATAAGATTCTTTCGGAATACTACTGTAAAAATATTGACGCATACAATGAGCTTATAGAAGAAAATCTTAAGTATATGGCAGAAAATCCGCCTGTAGAAAATGAAGACGGCGAGCTTGTTCAGCCTGTACTTGAGAGAAACGGTTTACCCGTACCAAAGGAAAAAATGCCGAGAATTGTAATTGCAATTGATGAGCTTGCCGACCTTATGATGGCAGCTCCGAGTGAGGTGGAAGAGTACATTGCCCGACTTGCTCAAAAAGCAAGAGCCGCAGGTATGCATTTGCTTGTTGCAACGCAACGACCTACGGTAAATGTAATTACAGGTCTTATCAAGGCAAATATTCCAAGCCGTATTGCGCTTAAAGTAAGTTCAAATATTGATTCAAGAACTATCCTTGATTTCAGCGGTGCGGAAAAACTCATAGGCAGAGGCGATATGCTTTTCTTGCCTGTAGGTGCGCCAAAACCAATGCGTGTGCAGGGTTGCTATGCTTCCGATGAGGAAATTGAGGGTGTAACAAATTATATTAAAAAATCTTCTTCCGCTCAATATAATGCGGAGATTGAAGAAAAAATCAAGAGAATTGCCGCAGAAGAAATTACTCAGGGTAAAAAAGGCGATGACAGAGGCGGCGATGATATTGAAATTGACTCAAAAATGGAAGACGCAATTAAATGCGTAATTGAAGCAGGACAGGCATCTACTTCACTTCTTCAGCGCAGACTCAAGGTAGGCTATGCAAGAGCCGGCAGAATGATAGACGATATGGAGCAGATGGGTGTTGTAGGCCCTCACCAGGGTTCAAAACCGAGAGATGTACTTATGACCTATAATGAATGGCTTGAACACCGTAATATTATGGGCAGTGACGATGAATAGATTATATAGGTGATATTATGGCATTTTTACCGATGAATATAAAAGAGGTTAAAGCCCGTGGATGGGACGAAGTTGACTTTGTATATGTAATGGGCGACAGTTATGTTGACCACCCGTCTTTTGGTGCTGCCATAATTACAAGAGTGCTTGAGGACTGTGGCTATAAGGTTGCAGTCCTTTCTCAGCCTGATTGGAAAAATGACGCCGACTTTTTACAGTTTGGCAAACCAAGGCTCGGTTTTTTTGTTACGGCAGGCAATATAGACAGTATGGTTGCACATTATACCGTTGCAAAGCGTAAGCGAAGTGATGACGCTTATACGGCAGGCGGTAAAAACGGCAAGCGTCCTGACAGAGCTGTAACTGTTTATTCAAATATAATCCGCAGACTTTACCCCGATTCGGTAATAATTATCGGCGGACTTGAAGCCTCGCTAAGAAGATTTGCTCATTATGATTATTGGAAAAACACAGTAATGCCGTCTGTACTTTTTGACAGTAAAGCAGATATTATTTCTTACGGAATGGGCGAGCTGCAAACTATTGAAATGGCAAAGCGCTTGTCGGAGGGTTATCCCGTAGAGGCTTTGTATGACATCCGTGGTATTTGCTACGCTGTAAAGACAAGCGATTATGTTCCGAAAACCGTTGTGGAACTGCCGAGTTACGAAAGAGTTTGTGAGAGCAAAAAGGACTATGCAATTGCTGCCAGAAAAGAGCTCGAAGAGGCAGATGCGGTAAGAGGCAAAACTCTTATTCAGCGCCACGGCAACTTTATTTTAATTCAGAATCCGCCTATGCAGCCGCTTGACACAAAACAGCTTGATTATGTGTATTCGTTACCGTATGAAAGATGGTATCCGCAGTGTTACGAAAAACTCGGCGGTGTACCGGGTATTCAGGAGGTACTTTTCTCAATTACGCATAACCGTGGTTGCTTTGGCGCTTGTAATTTCTGTTCGCTTGCGTTTCATCAGGGAAGAGCGGTAACGGTAAGAAGTAAACAGAGCGTTATTGACGAGGCAAAGTCTTTTCTTAACGATAAGAGATTTAAAGGATATATAAGTGATGTGGGCGGCCCTACAGCCAACTTCCGTCTGCCGTCCTGCGAAAAACAGAAAAAGGCGGGACTTTGTAAAAGTAGAAAGTGTCTTGCTCCGACTCCTTGCCCTAATATGCAGGTGTCGCATACGGAGTATCTTGATATTTTGCGAGAATTGAGAAAACTTGACGGCATTAAAAAAGTATTTATTCGCAGCGGTATTCGTTTTGATTATCTTATGGAAGATCAGAGTGACGAATTTTTCGAAGAGCTTGTAAAGTATCATATAAGCGGTCAGTTAAGAGTTGCGCCGGAGCATTGCTCGGCTGCAGTTCTTGACAGAATGGGTAAACCGCACATAGAAACTTATAAAAAGTTTTGCGATAAATTCTATAAACTGACAGGTCGTATGAGTAAAGACCAATACATAGTGCCGTACCTTATGAGTTCGCATCCGGGTTCTACTTTGAAAGATGCGGTGGAACTTGCACTGTTCTGTAAGAGGGAGAATATACATCCAAAGCAGGTGCAGGACTTTTATCCGACTCCGGGTACAATTTCAACCTGTATGTTTTATACAGGCATAGACCCTTATACAATGAAAGAGGTTTATGTACCGAAAACAGAGGAAGAAAAGTCAATGCAAAGAGCACTTTTGCAATACTTTATTCCCGAAAACAAACAGAAAGTAATTAAAGCACTTATAAAAGCAGGCAGAAAAGATTTGATAGGTTATGATTCAAAATGTCTTGTTCAGCCAATGAGTAATCAAAATAATTATAAGGGAAATAATAAAGGTCAGAAATCTTCTTACAATTCAAATAAAAACAATTCCCGTAACAGAAACGGAAAACAGACAAAAGATAAGTTTGCAAAATACAGAAGAAAAAAGAAATAAATTAACTGTAAATGCAAACCGTCAAAGCCCTGTTCTTATATGTAAGTTTAGGTATTGACCTATTGTAAATTTTGATTTATAATTAACAAATGAAAACAAAATCAGAAAGGATTTTATAATAAAATGGGAGTTTATGAGGAATTAGTAGCCAGAGGTCTTATCGCTCAGGTTACAGATGAAGAAGAAATCAAAGAGCTTGTCAACAACGGTAAAGCTGTATTTTATATCGGTTTTGACCCTACTGCTGACAGCTTACATGTAGGTCACTTTATGGCGCTTTGTCTTATGAAACGCTTACAGATGGCAGGCAACAAGCCGATTGCTCTTATCGGCGGCGGTACAGCTATGATCGGTGACCCGTCAGGCAGAACAGATATGCGTCAGATGATGACTACAGAAACTATACAGCACAATGTTGATTGCTTTAAAAAGCAAATGGAGCGTTTTATTGACTTTTCAGACGGTAAGGCACTTATGGTAAACAATGCCGATTGGCTGCTCGACCTCAACTATGTTGATGTTTTGCGTGAAGTCGGTGCTTGTTTCTCTGTAAATAATATGTTAAGAGCAGAGTGTTACAAGCAGAGAATGGAAAAGGGATTAAGTTTCCTTGAGTTTAACTATATGATTATGCAGAGCTACGATTTCTATGCTCTCTATAAGAAGTACGGTTGTAATATGCAGTTCGGCGGTGACGACCAGTGGAGCAATATGCTCGGCGGTACAGAGCTTATCAGAAGAAAACTGGGTAAGGACGCATACGCTATGACTATTAATCTTCTCCTTAATTCCGAGGGTAAAAAGATGGGCAAAACCCAGTCCGGTGCTGTATGGCTTTCAGCAGAAAAGACAAGTCCTTACGATTTTTACCAGTATTGGAGAAATGTAGCCGACGAAGATGTAATCAAGTGCTTAAAGATGCTTACATTTTTACCGCTTGAGCAGATTGATGAGCTTGCTAAACTTGAGGGCAGTAATCTTAACAAGGCTAAGGAGATTCTTGCATATGAGGTAACAAATCTTATTCACGGCAAGGAAGAGGCAGACAAGGCACAGGAGGCTGCAAGAGCTTTGTTTGGCAGCGGTGCAAATACAGACAATATGCCTTCTACAGAGCTTACGGACGCTGACTTTACAGATGACGGTATCGCAATTCTTGATCTTCTTACAAAGTGTGCGCTTATTCCGTCAAAGGGGGAGGGCAGACGCCTTATTCAGCAGGGCGGTGTTGCCGTTGATGATGAAAAGGTAACAGATGTATATGCAAATGTTCCTAAGTCTGCTTTTGAAAAAGGCTATGTTGTAATTAAAAAAGGCAAAAAGAAATTCCATAAGGCTGTTTTATAATTCACTTTATTAACTCAATCAAAAAAATTTTCCCACTATTATTAGTGGGAAAGTGTTTGTCCTGCATTATTCTGTATTTTTGCGGTTATGTCAACTGCTAAAAATATCTTAACAGAGGAGTTTAGGAAATGAAAAAGTTTTTTGGCGAGTTTAAAACCTTTATTATGAGAGGCAATGTGCTTGACCTTGCAGTCGGTGTTATTATCGGTGCTGCTTTTCAGGCAATTGTAACTTCACTTACTTCCGATATCATTTCACCGATTCTCGGTTTGTTCGGCGGAATGAATTTTGACCAGTATGCGCTTACAATAGGCGATGTTTCGATTGGATACGGTAAGTTCTTAACTGCGGTTATTAACTTTATTATAATGGCATTTGTCATTTTCCTTATTGTTAAATTAGTAAATAAGATTATGGCAATCGGCAAAAAGCCCGAAGAACCAGCAGAACCCACAACAAAGATTTGCCCGTTCTGTCAGAGCGAAATTTCAATCAAGGCTACAAAATGCCCGCATTGTACAAGCGATATTCCTGCAGAAACAGAAACCAAGGAATAACTTTAATACATAACTGTAACTAAAAGCTCCCGATACAAAAATTGGGAGCTTTTGTGTTGATTTGTAATTTTTGTTTAGCGGAATAAATTTGAAAAGCAATTATAAAAGTTTGGTCGACCTTTGAAAAGGTCGTGGGTGTGGGCAAAGTCCACAACTATTTTCCCACATTTTTCCGTGATGAGGGATTTGTTTTACGGGTTTTGTTGGAATGACAGAACGCAATTCAAAATAAAAAGCTGAAGTCGTTTTTATATCGACTTCAGCTTTCGCTTTATCCGTTATACGGTTTGTAATAAGTATCAAGAATCAGTTTATAAAGCTCGTCTTCGTTTACATAAAACTCGGTATAAACTTCACCTTTTTTCAGTTCGCCCGGTACTGAAACCATTGTCATATTCATACCGTTGTGGCTAAGCATATTCTGTGATAAATAGCAAATTTTCGACGGGTTCAGGTTTGTGCATGAGTATGGGGCAGAGGCATTAAACAGGCTTACAGGTGTTGTAATGTCATTTTTAGTCTGCGCAAGAACCGTATTCATAAATGAATCAAGATATACCTGCTGTCTTTGCATACGCTTGCTGTTTGCGTCTACGCTTTCCATATCTCTTGAACGAACAAAAGCTTCTGCATTCTGACCTTCAAGATGGTAGCTTTCGCCCTCTTTAAAATCGCCTATGGTTTCGGGAGAAACAACATCAACTCCGCCTACGGCATCATTAAGAGCTGATATACCGTCAAGGTCAAGCGCAAAGTATGAATTAATCGGAATGTTGTAGAAAAGTCTTTCAACGGCGGTAACCGTATTTGCACAACTTGACTCCTTGCCGTCGCCGTAAGCGTATGAAAGACAAATCTGTTCGTTTACAGTTTCCACATAATAACCGCTTGCCGAATATACCGCAACATCGGTCATTGTATCTCTTGATATATTAATAAGCTTAGTTTCGCCTGTCGAGGTGTCCATAGCAACAAGTATAAGAACATCGGCTTGACCGTTTTCGCCTTTTATATCGCTTGCACCGTCAAAAGAACTTTTATCGATGCCCATACAAAGAATACTTGTCATATTCTTGTTAAATTCATATGTTTGTCCGTTATACACAATATATTGACCGCCGTTTTGAACAACTACATTTGACGGAGCCGAAATTATATTTGTATTGTCAAGCAATTCTTTAGAGCCGTTGTAAATAAAACATACCAAAAGCCCGCTTACAACAAGAACAAGCGCAAGAATTGTACTGATAATTGTGAGTATTACTCTCTGCCATTTTTTAAAACGCCTTTTCTTGTTTTTTTGATTTTCTCTAATTGCTTTTTTCTGTTCCTTAGAACCCATCGCAGGGTGATTGCTTTTTACAAGTTCGTCGTATTCCAGCAAATATTTTTCGTTGCCTGTACTCAAACTTTTTTTCTTTATTTTATTTGAACTGCCTTTTGCAGGGCGTGAGCTTTGTACCAATAATACATCATCGGAATTTTCTTTGCTTGAATGATGGTGGTGATGGTGTTTATGATGACCGTGGCTTTTATATGATTTAACAAACTTATAGTCGTTAATATCATCTCTTATACTACGGTCGGCGTATTGCACATTTCCTTTTTCATCATCACTTGCCGAGCTTTCGCCTGTTTGTGAAGGCTGATTATTTGAATTGCTGTAAATATTATCGTAATGTTTGGTTTCTTTATCGGCAGTATCCGTATTATTGCTGTTTTCGTTATTATTTTGTGAGTTCATCTTTTATTAACACCCCCTGTAAAAGAAGTCGTCCGTCACCTGAATTAAGGCAGGTGCTTAGCGTGACAATTTTGTCATTGATTGTCAGCTCCGAATTATCTCTTACAACTTTTGTGAATGATCTGGGATTTTGAATATAATCAAGGTATTCCTGAAAAACCTTGTCGTCATCAAAATCAAACGAATTCATTATATGTCGGTCGTCATATGAATAAACCGACACTATACGGTAGGTAAGTTTGTGCTGAGGTCTGTAGATGTAAAAATACTCATGGTCATTGAAAAAATCCGTATTTGTAAATTTATATAAATCGGCAAACATACTTCCGTCTGCCATATTGTGGCCGTAGAGTACGGTTACCCTGTCATGCATATATATAGAATTACAATACTGTGAATAAATAGAGCCTGAAAAGCTGTAATTTCCGTAAATATCATGATCCAGGTAAAAATTATCGTTTGTGTTACTCCTGCAAACAGGGTAATTTATGTTGGTATCGGGAATATATATCCAAGAATAGATTTCGTCATTTTGAGATTGCAGCGACTCAAAATCTATAGGATTATCTATAATAGGATTGTCGGCAAGAGTTTCGTCAATTGACGGGGAAGTAACTTCTTCGGCTATGCTCGGAGCCACAGAACTTGCAAGTTTGCTGTAATCGTCCTGCTCTTTGTGTTGAGTATTCATTTGATACATAACATAAATTACGCACAGAATTAACAGAATAATTGTAATAACAAGAATTGTGATAAGAATTTTATTTCGATTTTTTTTCATAATAAATCACATCAAATAATTATAACAAATATTGACAACCGTGTCAATATTTCTGTAAATTTTAACTATAATAAGCATTAAAAAACAGCTTTCGAAAACCGAAAGCTGTTTTTATTAGCAAAATTAGTTTGATTTCTTTGACTTAACAATAGTTACGCTGACAGCAACAGCTATAAGTGATAAGCCGATTATTATATACGGCATTGCGCTTGAAGGACCGGTCTGCGGCGATTTATCAGAAGTATCTGTTGTTACAGCCTGTGTAGGTGACTCACCGTTGATTGTGTAATAAGGAGTTACCTTAATATCACCTGTGATTGTAATATCAAGATTTCCATCTGTAAGTGGCTGATCGGTTCTGTAAGGACCGTCAATTACCCAATGGTCAAAAGAATAACCAGACTTTGGCTTTGGAGTAAGGTGAACATTCTGGTTACCGTCCTCATCAATGCCTGTAGTGAACTCATAGTCACCGCTGCCGCCTGTGGTAGGAATAACAACTACTACATAAGTGTATGTACCTGTAGGACTTGGTGCGGCAAATACCGGAATAGACGCTGCAAGCATCAGCACAAGAGCCAATGCGAGGGAAACAACTTTTTTCATTGTACTAACCTCCTGTTTATATTATCCAATTAAAATATTAAGCAGAATAACCTCTACTTGTATATATTAAATATTATATCACAATTAAAGTATAAAGTAAAGACAAAAATTCAAATAATTTTCGGCAATTGTGATAATTTATAATTCTTTTAACCATTAAACATAAACAATATTTTTAAAATAAAAAGACCTATTGCAATAGTAGGCAAAAAAATGTATAATAAATTTAAAAGGAAAAATGAAGGGAAATGTATGTATGAATATTTCTGAAATTCAAAATAAAATTCTTGAGTTAAAAAAAGAAAAAGATGTTTGTATTCTTGCCCACAGCTATCAGGCAAGAGAGATTTGCGAAATTGCCGATTTTACAGGCGACAGCTATAAATTGAGTGTAGATGCAAGCAAAGTTACAAATAAAAACATTCTTATGTGCGGTGTTCGTTTTATGGCAGAAACCTGCAAAATCCTTTCACCCGATAAAACGGTTTATCTTGCTCAGCCGAGTGCCGGCTGTCAGATGGCTGACCAGATGGATAAAGAAATGATTTCTTCCGTAAAAGAAATGTATCCCGATTATGCGGTAGTTGCATACATAAATACCACAGCAGATTTAAAAACTATTTGTGATGTTTGTGTAACAAGTTCATCTGCCGTTAAGATTGTAAGCAATATGCCTGAAAAGAATATTCTTTTTATCCCTGACTGCAACCTTGGCGATTATGTAAGCCGTCAGCTTCCGGATAAGAATTTTAAACTTTTGCACGGCGGTTGTCCGATTCACGCTTGCGTTACAGCGGAAGATGTTAAAAAGGCAAAGGCACAGTTCCCAAATGCCGAACTTCTTGTTCATCCGGAGTGCCAGCCTGCTGTTGTTGATCTTGCGGATTATGTAGGCTCGACATCGGGCATTATGAACTACGCAAAGAACAGTGATAAAAAGGAATTTATCATCGGTACCGAAATCAGTATTGCAGAGCATTTGCAGTATGATTGTCCCGATAAAAAATTCCATATTCTTACACAAAAGCTCATTTGTCCTAATATGAAAGCTACCACTCTTATGGATGTGTTCAATTGCCTTAAAGGCGAGGGCGGCGAGGAAATTATCCTTGATGAGCAGACTATTACAGACGCAAAGAAATGTATTGACGAGATGATAAGACTTGGCGGTTAAGGAGAATAATATGACCGAAAGGGCATTAATAGCAATGAGTGGAGGAGTTGACAGTTCGGTAGCGGCTTGCTTGATAAAGGAGCAGGGCTATGACGCTACGGGCATTACTCTTAAGCTTTTTGATAACGAGGATATTGGCGAAAAGAAGGAGAAAACCTGCTGTTCGCATGATGATATTGACGATGCGAGAAATGTTTGCAGAAAAATCGGAATACCTTATTATGTTTACAATTTTAAAGACAGCTTTAAAGAAAATGTAATTGACCGTTTTATTTCTGCATACGAAAACGGCTGTACACCTAATCCTTGCATTGACTGCAACAGATATATTAAATTTGAAAAGCTTATGCAGAGAGCCGATGAGCTTGACTTTGATTATGTAGTTACAGGTCATTACTCTGTCATTGAGTATGATGAGGGATTGCAAAGATATTTATTGAGAAAGTCCCCCGATGTAACAAAAGACCAAAGCTATGTACTTTACTCGCTTACTCAAAGACAGCTTTCAAGAACCTTGCTTCCGCTTGGAAAACTTACAAAGCACGAAGTAAGAAAAATAGCGGAAAAATATAACCTTATTAATGCTCAAAAACACGACAGTCAGGATATTTGTTTTGTACCTGACGGAGATTACGCAAAGTTCATTGAGCAGTACACGGGCAGAAAGTATGATTTTGGTGACTTTGTTGATGAAAACGGCAATGTTCTCGGTACACATAAGGGCATTATAAGATATACGATAGGGCAGAGAAAGGGACTTGGTCTTGCTTTGCCTCACCCGATGTATGTCAAGGAAAAGGATATTGCAAACAACAAGGTTATACTTTGCGATAATGACAGACTGTTTTCAAAAGAGCTTTACGCAAAAGATATTAATCTTATTGCTTACGAAAAGCTTGACAAACCTTTGCATATAAAAGCAAGGGTAAGATACAATCAGCCTGAACAGGATGCAACGGTAGAACAGCTTTCAGATAACAAACTGCACATTGTGTTTGATAAGCCGCAAAGAGCAATTTCAAAAGGTCAGGCAGTGGTTCTGTATGACGAAGATGTAGTAGTAGGCGGCGGAACAATAGAATAATTTTAATCTGCTTGCTTTTGGTGAGCCGATTTTTATGCAAAAGGCACAGCGAAAATGCTGTGCCTTAATTACTTCATATAAACGAAATATTAATTATAAGTAATTAAAATATCTTCACGGATGATTTTTTCTTTGAGAATTTCGCATCTGTAAGATCTTATAATAAAGTTTCCTTGACCGTCAAACCTGAAAGTAACGGTTTTGGTAAACGGCTTATCGGGTTCGTATTCGGTAATAATAAGACTTGCCTTTGAATTTTTCAGAGTATCAAAAGTTGTCATAAAACCTATGCCGTTGCCGCCGCTTTCTTTGTGAGTGGTAACTCTTTCGGTACCGAGTTTTTGTAAAGTATCGGTTTCAAATTCAATTCCGTTGTCGCTTACGGAAATTTCATATATTCCGTCAACCGAAGAAACAGATGTCAGAATATTTCCGTTCCTTTTGCCTGTGCTTTCAACGGCTATGACAGCGTCTTTTATATGGTCGCAAAGCAGGGTTTCAAGTTCGGTTTGTGAAAGAAAATGATTGATAAGGTAGTTAATATCTGTATTTGCTATCAAATCAAAATTAATTTCGTGAGCAGAGGCTTTTATATACATATTAAGCAGAGCGCCGTCAATAACAGAATTTCCCGTAGATGCAAGCACCTTATTTTCTGCCTGTTCTTTTTGCACGAGTTCGTTTCTTTCTTTTGCAAGAGTAAGAAGTTCAGCGATTATTTTACTTTCCTTTTGTTTATCGTTACAATTGCAAAGTTCTTCTAAAGAATATTGCAAAGAACTCATAAGGTGGTTGTCACGGTGCACTATTTTTGAAAGAAAGGCATTGGATTTTGTAAGTTCCTCAATATTACTGTCTTTTTCCGCAATAACCGAATTGAAATGTTCGTCTGCTTTTTGCTGCAGTCGGCTTTTATAGTACCGTGTTATGCTTGTTCTTATCCAAATTACAGCACCTATACAACAAATTATCAATCCTATAAACATATATACAAATATAGATTTGTAGTCATCGCCGTCTTGTGCAAGCAGAGCTATGATTAAGAAAATAAAACCTGATATTAACAGACCTATGCCAAAGTTATCGGAATTATTGAAAAAGGCAAGACCGTTTTTTAATCTCTTAATTTTCATTATATAGAATGTTGATAATAAATGTATTATGCCTATAAAAATTGCCGTAAAAATACTTTTCGGATTCAAGAAATCATATGTAACTAATGATATATAGTGTGATGCAATTGCAAAAATCAAGGCAATGATAAATCGTACGCAATAGGAAAGTCCCATTGAAACAATGGAGATGGAAATGGTATTTTTTATATTGTTTTTAGTAAACAGTGTGATAGTTACAATAAACAATATACAACTTGCCAAGAATCCCAAACTGTTGTCAAATAAAAGTACAACAGACGAAATTATATTGACGACAAAAAATGCAGTCAAAAGCAAAGCTAACTTTGATTTGCTGCATTTAATGTTTGTTGTTTTAATAAAAATATAGGCTGATGAAAATAATGTCGGAGCTTTAATAAAAAAATTCATAGCAAAATTATATAAAAGCTCTGTAATGTTTGTTGACATAATATTTAACTCCGTATTACTATAATGATAATATTATATCATACAAGCTAAATAATGTCACTATATTATTTTCCTAAAAGTTGTTTTAAAAATTCATAAATATCATCCCACATACTTCAGTACCTCCTTTACTTTTGTTTTACAAGTAAAGTGTACCTTTTTTGCGGGGAAATTCTGATTTGTTGCTGTAATTGCTTTATTTTTAATATAGTGAGTAAATATCACATAATGTAAAAATAATAATTAGAAATTGTTATTTTATGATGAATTTATAAATTTTTGTTGCAAAAAAAATCCCGATGCTAATAAACATCGGGATAAATTTACAGGCTTTTTTTGATTTTGGAAGAATAATAATAGATAAATTCCATAACTGTGGGAACGCCTTTCTGCGGATTTATGTATGTGGTATAGTAGCGTTCAAGACTTTCAATATCGGTGTTTCGCCAAGCGTGGTTTATGGCAGTTTGCATTGCACGCTCAACACTTGCATCGGTTTTTTTATATTTTTGCGCCACAATACTGCAAAGATTGGTTACTCGCTGATTGCAAGTGATTTCAATAGCGTCTGCAAGGTAATTTCTGCCCTTAAGTTTTGGGCTGATTCCTATTAAATCAAGCTCAACAGAGATTTTATTTCTTATAATTTCGCTGTTGCTTATGCGTTCAGCGGCTTTTGCGGCGCTCGGTGAACTGAAATTTGAGGTCAGCGTTGTTTGTACAATTGAGTTGAGAAACTCAAGTACCATTTTACAGCTGAAATCATTTTGATTTTTAGTTATTACAAAGTCTGCACCTAAATTTCTTGCTATGGAATGAGTAACATTACTGATATTATTGGTAACTACCAGTATAAAAGGCTTGTTTGGCAATGCAAGTTCAGACAACCCTTTTAAAAATAAAAGACCGTTGCCACTGCCCTGATGTAGTTCCAAGTCGAGAATAACAGCATGAGGACAGTATTCTTTTACCATTTCTACGGCTTTTGAGGAGTTGTTTGTAGTGCCGACAATATAAAAATTTTCAAAACCTTTAATATCAGATTTATACTCTTCTACAGTATTATTATCATCTTCTACAATAAGTAAGTTAACTTTGTTCACAATATCACCTCATTATTATATTATACTACAAAAACTAACGAAAACCAACATTTTATAATATTTTGTGTAATAAAAAGTAATATTATTTATTATGTTTGAGTTTTATAATTATACTAAGATTATATTATGAAATCAATGAATAATTTGTAGTATTAAAGGTGAGGGTTATGAGCGATAATTTTGGCGATTTCATTAAGGAAAAAAGGGCAAGATGTAACTATTCTCTTAAATATGTGGCAGAAACAATCGGTATTTCTAATGTGTATCAGTCAAGTATTGAAGCAGGCAAAAGACCTGCGCCGTCATATGATGTTTTAAAGAAATTGAGAGATGCGCTAAAACTTAATGATGATGAATTCGGTGAAATGCTTGACCTTGCAGCCGAAAGCAAAAATTCAAGGGCGGTTGCTTATGATCTTGCCGATTACATAAACCAAAATGATTTTATACATAAAACACTGCGATTTTCATTGAAAAATAAAATTCCCGAATCGGAGTGGGTCAGATTTTTTAATGCAATGAATGAAAAATATCAATAATATTTCGTTATGTAAAACTGTTATAGTTGACTTTTGTCATTTATAGCTGTATAATGTTATCGGTAGATATTTAAGCCGCTATTAGTGATTAAAAAATCTCCTTTTATTCACTATTTAAGCTGTACCGTTTCCTGTTTTTACAGAAAATCGGTGCAGCTTTTTATTATTTGCGTTAATTGTATTGCTGGCAGACGGATTTGGGAGTATAATAGTAGCATATTACGAACAGCAGAGGTAAGTATGAACAGAGAAGAATATGAAATTTCTATTGAAGAATTAAAGAGAGTTGATAAAAACACTTGTACGGTGATTGATATAAGAGATGAGATTTCTTATAACTACGGAAATATTCCAAACTCGGTAAATATTCCGCTTGAGAAAATTAAAAATGATAAAAACATTTTGCCGAAAGATAAGAGATTGATTATTTGCTGCAAAAGCGGTCAAATAAGCGATACTCTTGCAGAAGAGTTGCGAGAAGACGGCTACGATGCGGTAAATCTTGTGAACGGATATTACGGCTGGCTAAAGGATAAATTTACCGATGACGATTATGCGGCAGATGTTGAAAAAAGTATAAGAAAAAAATTCAGCAAGACCATATGGGGCAGATTTACAAAAGCTGTAATTGAGTATGAACTTGTAAAGCCGAATGACAAAATAGCCGTATGTATTTCGGGCGGCAAAGATTCTATGCTTATGGCAAAACTTTTTCAGGAACTTAAAAGGCATAATAAATTTCCGTTTGAGCTTGTATATCTTGTAATGGACCCGGGATACAGCGTTGAAAACAGAGATGTTATTGAGAACAACGCAAGAAAGCTGAATATTCCGATTACGGTTTTTGAAACACAGATTTTTGAGTCGGTATATAATGTGGAAAAGTATCCGTGTTATCTCTGTGCAAGAATGAGAAGAGGATACCTCTACAAAAAGGCTAAGGAACTTGGCTGTAATAAAATTGCACTCGGACATCATTATGACGATGTTATAGAAACCATATTAATGGGTATGCTTTACGGCGGACAGGTGCAGACTATGATGCCGAAACTGCATAGTACAAATTATGAGGGAATGGAGCTTATAAGACCGCTTTACCTTATAAGAGAGGCGGAAATAAAGCATTGGAGAGATTACAATAAACTTAATTTTATACAGTGTGCGTGCAGATTTACGGATACCTGCACATCGTGCAACCCGAGCAATACAGGCTCAAAAAGACAGGAAATAAAACAGCTTATTGCGCAGCTTAAAAAAATAAATCCTCAGATAGAGAGCAACATTTTCCGCAGTGTTGAAAATGTAAATCTTAACACGATTATCTCGTATAAGAAAGATGATTATCAGCACAGTTTTCTTGATGATTACGATAAATAATTTTTAATCAAACTCAGTCATTTTGTGGCTGAGTTTTTTCTTTGGATTTTTAATAATCGGAGTTTATAAAAAGCGGCTGCTTGTCTTAAAAATTGCCAAATCATAATTTTATCACTATTTTTATAGAATTATTAACCGAGTAATTGTATTTATCTGCCAAATAATGTACAAGTTTGAAAAAACACTTGACTTTTTGGCGATATGGATATAAAATATCTCTATCAAGCAAACATACTAAAATGATAGGTATTATAGGTTATGTGAAAATAAGTATGTTTGGCATTATGAAAGGCAAGGGTGGTTTGTATGAAAAATCATTTTAACCGAATAGATAAACGAATGTGCGGTTCTTTTGGCGGTAAGTCGATGTGTTAAAACATTTTATCGGTTTACTTATTAATTTATGATAAAGCTAAAAAAAAGGTTTGATTAAAATGAAAAAAGTGTTTACTAAAAGACTTATATCCGCAATTCTTACAACAGCCCTTATCGGTACTTCAGCCTTTGCTCTTTTCGGCTGCGGAAAAGCTTCTAAAGATACTTCTAATGATGCTAAGGTACATATAACCAATGTATCATATGACCCTACACGAGAACTTTACGAAAGCTATAATAAAATTTTTGCCGACCATTGGAAAGCAAAAACAGGTCAGGAAGTAGAGGTTACTCAATCGCACGGCGGTTCGGGCAAGCAGGCTCTTGAGGTTGCAAACGGACTTGAGGCAGATGTAGTCACGCTTGCGCTTGAGTACGATGTTAATGCCGTAAGAGATGCAGGTCTTATAAATGACGGTTGGATAAATAATTTTGAAAACGATTCTTCACCGTATACATCTACAATTGTATTCCTTGTAAGAAAAGACAATCCGAAAAATATTAAGGATTGGAACGATCTTATAAAGGACGGCGTCGGCGTTATTACTCCAAACCCTAAGACCTCGGGCGGCGCAAGATGGAACTACATTGCCGCATGGGCATATGCCGATAAGCTTTATAACGGTGATGAAAGCAAAATTGAAGACTTTGTAAAAAAGCTTTATCAAAATGTACTTGTACTTGATTCGGGTGCAAGAGGAGCAACAACCACTTTTGTGGAAAATGGACAGGGCGATGTGCTTTTAGCTTGGGAAAACGAGGCGTATCTTTCTATTAAAGACCATCCGGACGAATATGAAATTATAGCTCCGAGCGTAAGTATTCTTGCACAACCGTCGGTTGCCGTTGTTGATGAAGTAGTTGACAGCAGAGGAACAAGAGAGGTTGCTACCGAATATCTTAGCTACTTATACAGCGATGAGGCACAGAGGATTGCAGGCGATAATTATTACCGTCCATACAATCAGGATATTTTGAAAGAGTATTCAGATGTATTCGATTTAAATATTAACCTTGTTACAATTAGTGACTTCGGCGGTTGGGACGAGGCACAAAAAACACATTTCGCAGACGGCGGAATATTTGATAAAATTTACGAAAAATAATTAACTATGCGTATGTGTTCGGCTGTTTTGCGGCTGAACACTATGCTTTGTATTTACAAGAAAAGCGGGTGTAAGAATGAATAAAACTAAAAAAGCAAAACGAGTTATCCCCGGCTTTGGCTTATCTATGGGAGTTACTGTATCAATACTTAGCATAATCGTATTGATTCCGCTTGCTTCTCTTGTGATTTACACAGCACAGATGAGCTGGTCAGATTTTATAGATACAGTTACAAGCGAAAGAGTAATGGCAAGTTATCAGGTAAGCCTTATTACCGCATTCATAGCCTCTGCAATAAATGCGGTTATGGGTGTTATACTTGCGTGGGTGCTGGTTCGTTATAAATTTCCGGGTAAAAGAATACTTGACGGAATGATTGAACTTCCTTTTGCACTGCCGACAGCGGTTGCGGGTATTGCGCTTACTTCTTTAACAGCCGATACAGGTTACATAGGCAGTTTTTTCGCACGGTTTGGCATAAGCATTGCATATACAAGAGTAGGTATTACTTTTGCGCTTGTATTTATAGGTATTCCGTTTGTTGTAAGAGCGGTTCAGCCTGTACTCGAAAAACTTGACCCTGTTTATGAAGAGGCCGCAGGTGTAATGGGTGCGAGCAGAATAAAGATTTTTTGGAAGATTATTTTTCCTGAAATTCTCCCGTCAATTCTTACAGGTTTCGGACTTGCGTTCGGTAGATGTCTCGGTGAGTACGGCTCGGTAATTTTTATAGCAGGCAACAAGCCTTTTGAAACTGAAATTACACCGCTCATTATTATGTCAAAGCTGCAGGAGTTTGATTATAAGAGCGCTACAGCAATTGCACTTGTAATGCTTGCGGCATCATTCTTAATCTTGTTTGTTGTAAATCTTATTCAGGCAAGAAATTCAAAAATATTAAAGGGAGGAAGATAATATGCACGAAGAAACAAAAGGTTCAAAGGTCGTAAAGTGGATATTAATAGGTATCAGCGTTTTGTTTTTATTCATTATGCTTGTACTTCCTCTTGCAACAGTGCTGACAGAGGCATTGAAGAGCGGCTGGCAGGTATTTTGGGACGCAGTAAGCGACGAATATACTTTAAAAGCTGTTTTGCTTACACTTGAGGCAACAGCGTGCGCAGTTGTTTTCAATACAATATTCGGATTGTTCGCTGCGTGGTCTGTAACAAAGTTTCACTTTAAAGGTAAAAAAATTCTTACCACACTCATCGACTTACCCGTTACCGTATCGCCTGTAATTGCAGGTCTGATATTTGTACTTACCTTTGGCAGACAAAGTGTTTTGTATCCTCTTTTACAGGAACTTGATATAAAAGTAATTTTTGCGGTTCCGGGTATTATTCTTGCAACAATATTTGTTACATTTCCGTTTATCTCACGAGAGCTTATTCCCGTTCTTGAATCGGAGGGAACAGATGAGGAAGAGGCTGCCGCATTAATGGGAGCAAAGGGACTCACAATTTTCAGAAAGATAACATTTCCGCATATTAAATGGGCGTTTCTGTACGGCATAGTTTTGTGTGCGGCAAGAGCAATGGGCGAGTTCGGCGCAGTGTCTGTACTTTCGGGACATCTGCGTGGAAAAACCAATACATTGCCACTCCATATAGAAATTTTATTTAACGAATTTAAAACCGTACCTGCTTTTGCGGTATCGGCAATTCTTGTAATTATGGCGGTAATAATTCTGATTATCAGAAGTGTAATTGAATACAAAGAAAAGAAGGAATCTTAATGTATGTGGAATTAAAAAATATTAACAAGACCTTTGGCAATTACAAGGCATCTGATAATGTGAATTTCTCAATTGAACAGGGTAAGCTCATCGGTCTTTTAGGCCCGTCGGGCAGTGGCAAAACCACAATTCTCAGAATGATTGCCGGACTTGAAACTCCCGACAGCGGTGAAATTATTATTGACGGCAAGGTCGTAAATGATATTCCGGCAAGCAAACGAGGAATAGGTTTTGTATTTCAGAATTACGCACTTTTCAGATATATGACTGTTTTCGACAACATTGCGTTTGGTCTTAAAATTCAGAAAAAGGACAAAAAATATATAAAAGAAAGAGTAAGCGAACTTGTTGAACTTATCGGATTAAAGGGACTTGAAAAGCGTTATCCGAGTCAGCTTTCGGGCGGTCAGAAACAGAGAGTAGCGTTTGCAAGAGCACTTGCACCTAACCCAACGCTTTTGCTGCTTGACGAGCCGTTTGCGGCTATTGACGCAAAGGTAAGACAGGAGCTTCGCTCGTGGCTTAAAGAAATGATTGAAAAACTCGGAGTTACAAGTATATTTGTAACTCACGACCAAGATGAGGCTATTGAGGTTGCCGATGAAATCATTATCACAAACAAAGGCAGAATCGAGCAGATAGGCACACCGATGGAAATATATCAGAAACCGCAGACAGCCTTTTCCGCATCTTTCTTCGGTCAGACAACCGTGCTTGACGATTATACAAAATTTAAAACCTTTGATTTTGTGGATGGTGCGGACAAAGCTATTGTAAGACCTGAATTTATAAAGATTACCAAGTTGAACGAACCGTTCAGACAAAAAGCGTCCGTATCGGTCGGCGAGGTAGTGAAAACAGCTTTCAGAGGCAACAACATTGAAGTTACGGTAAAATGTGACGGCGGCGTAATTAACGGAGTAAGAGGACTTGAAGAACCTGAAGTTTATCACGGCGAAAAGGTAAATGTATTCTTATACAGACTGTTTGTTACAAAGGGAGATAACGCATTTATTCTTGAAAACAAATCTCTCACAGAGGAATCCGTAGTAATTTAATTTACAGATAAACTAAAACACACCGATTGGCTTTTCAATCGGTGTGTTGCTCTATAGATTATTTTATTAAATCTTTAACCACTTCGCCTGCAATTATAAGACCGACTACTGACGGTACAAATGCTATACTGCCGGGCACTTGTCGCCTTTGTGTGCATTTTCTTGCAGTTTCGGGAGGGCAGATGCAGTTTGTTTTGCAGCTTATTGCCATATCTTCAATAGGGGTGATAGGCTTTTCCTTTGAATATACAACTTTGAGTTTTTTAATGCCACGCTTTTTAAGTTCATTACGCATTACTCTTGCAAGAGGGCATACGGAAGTTTTGTAAAGATCGGCAACTTCAAAAGCACTTGCATCAAGTTTATTTCCCGCACCCATTGAACAGATTATAGGGGTGTTCGCTTTTTTTGCCTGCATAACAAGTTCTATTTTGCCTGTTACCGTGTCGATAGCGTCTACTATGTAATCATACTGTGTAAAATCAAATTCGGCGGAGGTTTCGGGAGTGTAGAATTTCTGATGCTTGTTTATAATTATATTCGGATTGATTTCTTTCAGCCTTTCTTCGGCAACATCTACCTTGTATTTGCCTACTGTTTTTCTTGTGGCAAATATCTGACGATTAATATTTGTAAGGCATACTTTGTCATCGTCTATAAGGTCAAGCCGGCCTATTCCTGTGCGTGCGAGCGCCTCGGCAGTGTATCCGCCTACACCGCCTATTCCGAATATTGCAACCTTTGCATTTGCAAGTTTTTCCATTGCCTCTGCTCCGAGCAAAAGCTGTGTTCTTGAAAATTGATTAAGCATTGATTTTCTCCTTAATATAAAAACTTAGTTTATCGTCCGAAATTTGTATCTTGTAATTCATATTACGAAAAAAGTTTTCTGCGTGTTTTAATACTTCATCACTCGGTACTTCGTCAAACGAAAAATATTGTCCGCCGCAGGCATCGTGAAAATGCAGATAAGTATTAAAGTTATCCATAAGTTCGGCTTTCAAAATTTTTACCGTATCAAATTTAACTGTCATAGCTGCTCCTTAATTTATAATTCCTATCTATACAATAAGTATTATATTTCAATCATTTGTTTTGTCAATAGCAAAATTAAAAAATTATTGACTTTACTTATCGGTAATAGTATAATAAAACATATTAATTCAGTAGGTTTAATATGATATAGCCCGTTTGTTTATTTTTATTATAAATCTTAACTTAAAAATAATGCATAAAATTGACAACGCTATACCTTAGTATTAAAATAACAGGGTAGAATTAAATTGGGTGGATAAAGATGTATTGCATAAGTGTAAATTATAAAAATTCAGATGTGAATATCAGAAAAAAACTTGCTTTTCCCGAAAATGTACAAAAAGAATTTCTAACTGAACTTATAAACGGAAAAACCGTAAGTGAGTGCGTTATTATTTGCACCTGTAACAGAACAGAACTTTATTTTTGCGGAAATGAAGACAGCCTAAATACAGTGCAAAATCTGCTTTCAAACTATTCGGGAATAGAATGTGATTTGCTTAAAAAGCATTTGTATTTGTTCTATTCCGATAAAGCGGTAATGCATCTTTTCAGAGTGGTAAGCGGTATTGAATCTATGGTTATAGGTGAGGACGAAATTCTCGGACAAATAAAACTTGCTTACACTATGGCAAAAGACTTGGGTATGACGGGTTACGAGTTAAATATGACTTTTCAATCCGCAATGGCTTGCGCAAAAAAAATAAAAACTCAAACCGCACTTTCAAAAACTTCTGTTTCAACCGCAACCCTTGCGGGAAATGAAATCGCACATTTTAAGGATAAAGTAAATGTTCTCGTTATAGGCGCAACGGGGAAGATAGGCACTGTACTTGTAAAAAATCTTTTGTCGCATAAAAATGTAAGCGTTATTGCAACATCAAGAAAACACAGTGCGGAGTCGGTACAGACCAAAGCAAACATTACAATTGCTAATTATGCCGATAGGTACAGTTATATGGATTCTGCCGATTGCGTAGTCAGCGCTACCGCAAGTCCGCATTACACTGTTACATATTATGATTTAAAGAAAAATATAAAAACCGATAAGCCAAGACTTTTTATAGATCTTGCCGTACCTCCTGACATTGACGGCTCGGTTGCAGAGATAAAAGGTTTAAAGCTGATCGGAATAGATTATTTTGAAAAACTCGCAAAGAACAACAATGAGCTTAAACTTGACAGTGTGGAAAGCGCAAAAGAGATTATAAAAGAAGAAAGCGATGTACTTAAAAAAGACATAGCTTTTCACTTTTTTTTACCGCATATGGAGAGTGTAAAAAATAAACTTAGTGAAAATTCGTTAGAAGAAATATTATATAAATTCAAAGCCGAGTTACCGTCAGAAGAATTTATAAAGATACTTGATGCATTTAAAAGTTGTGGAGAAAAGATATAATGGCATATTTTCCTTTTTATATTGATATAGAAAATAAAAATATTCTTGTAGTGGGCGGCGGAACGGTAGCTTTAAGAAAGATAGAAAAGCTGTCGCCTTTTAAGCCGAGTATTACCGTGGTATCCCCGAAAATCTGCAGGGAGATTTTAAAGTTTAATGTGAAAGCCGTTGAGCGTGAGTTTGATGACAACGATTTAAACGGTGCTTTTTGTGTTATCAGTGCTACCGATAACGAACAGGTGAACTCACATATATTTGAATTATGCAAGGAGAAAAATATTCTTGTAAATACTGTTGATGACAAAGAAAAATGCGGATTTATTTTTCCTGCGCTTGTACAAAAAAATTCGGTTACGGCAGGAATTACCACTTCGGGCAAAAGTCCGATATATGCAAAGTATTTAAAAGAGCAGTTTTTAAATATGCTTGAAAATACAAATTCCGATACCGCAGAAACATTGTGGCAGTACAGAGAATACATAAAGGAAAACACTGCGGACGAAGAGTTAAGAAAGAAAGTTTTTTCGGCACTTATGGGTATGTGCCTTTGCGGAGAAAGTATTGATACCGATGTTGTTAATAAAATTATAAAGGAAAACAGCTGATATGAAAGTAAGAATAGGTACAAGAAAAAGCAAACTTGCCCTTGCACAGACAGAGATGTTTGCAAATGCTTTGAAAAAGAGATTTGACGATATAGATACAGAAATAGTTTGCATTTCAACAAAAGGAGATAAAATTCTTGATAAGCCGCTTGCAATGATAGGCGGAAAGGGAGTTTTTATCTCTGAACTTGAGAATGCTTTATTAAGCGGAGCGGCAGATATGGCAGTGCACAGCGCAAAAGATCTGCCTCTTGAACTTGCATACGGACTTGAAATATCCTCTGCTTTAAATCGTGGCAATTATCGTGATGTGCTTGTTGCAAGAAAAAACAATCCGATACAAAACAGAGAAGATTTTATTGTGGGTACGGGCAGTTTAAGGCGGCAGAGTTTTATCAAAAAAATCTATCCGCTCGTTTGCATTAAGGATATAAGAGGAAATGTAGACACACGACTCGGCAAGCTGATGAACGGCGACTATGACGCAATTATTCTTGCGGCGGCAGGACTTGAAAGGCTGTCGCTTTACAACAGCGCCGATTATGATATAATGCCCTTTGAGTACAAAGATTTTCTCCCTGCGCCCTGTCAGGCGATTATCGTGGCAGAGAGCAGAAAGGGCAGTGCCGTATCGCAAATGCTTAGAGAAATCAGCCATAGGGAAACTATGCTTGAATTTGAAACAGAAAGACAGATTCCAAAGTTGCTAAACGCAGATTGCGGTATGCCTGTCGGCGCTTTTTCAAAGGTAACAAACGGCAAAATAGAGCTTATAATTTCTACAGATTGTAAAAAAACAATATCGGGCAGTGCCGATATTAAGGACAGGTTTAATCTTGCAAAAAGGTTGGTGAGCGAGTTGTGAACAACGGAAAAGTTTATCTTGTGGGAGCAGGGTGCGGCGATTATGACTTAATAACTCTGCGTGGGCAGAATTGTCTGAAAAAATGCGATGTCGTTGTATATGACAGCCTTACCGACAAGCTGTTGCTTGAGTATGCGGATAATGCAGAAAAAATTTGTGTCGGAAAACGAGCAGGAAAGCATAGTGAAAAGCAGGAGAACATAAACGAAATTCTCATTGCAAAAGCAAATGAAGGCAAGACTGTTGTGCGCCTAAAAGGCGGAGATCCGTTTGTTTTCGGCAGGGGAGGAGAGGAAGTACAGGCACTTCAAAGTCACAATATTCCTTATGAAGTTATCCCCGGTATTTCCTCGGCAATAGCAGTTCCCGAAATTGCGGGTATTCCTGTTACTCACAGAAATTTAAGCCGCAGTGTACACATAATCACAGGTCATACGGCGCAGGATACCTTACCGAAAAATATACGGGAATACGCAAAACTTGACGGTACACTTGTATTTTTAATGGGACTTAGAAAATTACCCGAAATTGTAAAAGGTCTTACAGAAAACGGCAAAAGTGAAAATACGCCTGTCGCAATTGTGTCAAACGGTGCATATGCAAAGGAAAGTACGGTAAGAGGTACTTTAAAAAATATTTGCAGTCTTGCAGAGCAAAGCAAAGTTGAACCGCCTGCAATAATCGTAGTGGGAGAAGCAGTGGGGTTTGACTTTTCCGCTACAATAGAAAAGCCGCTCAAAAATAAAACCGTTGCGGTTACAGGTACGCATAAATTGTCTGCGAAACTAGGCAGAGAACTTATGTCGCTCGGTGCGAGAATCAACCGTATTGATTATCTTAGTGTAAAGGAATACAGACAAAACGAGCAGCTTGACAAAGCGCTTTCAAACGTTAATAATTATAATTACATAGTGCTTACAAGTATGAACGGAGCTGAAATTTTTATTAAAAAATTGAGAGCGTTAAAGGTCGATGTTCGCAAACTGTGTAATGTAAAATTTGCCGTTATTGGCAGCGGAACAGCGGGTATTCTTGAAAAATACGGCATTTTTGCCGATATTATTCCAAAGGTTTATACTTCGGTTGATTTGGGAAATCTTTTGGCAGATACGGTAAACAAAAATGAGCGTGTGTTGATTTTGCGTGCGGAAAACGGCTCAAAAGAACTTACTGAAATTTTAAGTCGCAATAATATAATTTATGACGAAGTAAAGACCTATGACATTCAGTCGGAAAGTAAGTCGGAGGGCGGAATTATTACCTCCGATTACATAACCTTTGCAAGTTCTTCGGGCGTAAACGCTTTTTTTGAAAGCGGATATGCTGTTAGCGAAAACACAAAAATTGTTTGTATTGGCGAGATAACCGCAAAGGCTTTGCATAAGTACAATATAGCCGATTACAAAATTGCAAAAACAAAAGATGTAGTCGGAATTATCAATACAATTATTTCAGATGTTAAAAAAGAGAGTGATTTTTAATGAGAAGATTCAGACGACTGAGATCAAATGAAAGTATACGCAGTCTTGTGCGTGAAACAAGAGTAGATAAGAAAGACCTTATTTACCCGATTTTTGTTGCCGAGGGCGAAAATATAAAAAAGCCCGTGGAATCTATGCCAAATGTTTATCAGTATTCACTTGACAGATTAGATGAAATTTTAGCGGAAATAAGCGAGAGTTCGATTGCGGGAATATTAATTTTCGGTATTCCGAAACACAAGGACGAGCTTGCAAGCGGCGCTTATGACGAAAACGGAATTACCCAGCAGGCTATCCGATATATAAAAGTTAAATATCCGTCAATGCTTATAATTGCCGATGTGTGTCTTTGCGAATATACAAGTCACGGACATTGCGGTGTTGTATGCGGTCATAAAATATTGAATGACGAAACCCTGCCACTGCTTTCAAGAATGGCGGTAAGCCTTGCAAAGGCAGGTGCGGACATTATTGCTCCGTCAGATATGATGGACGGCAGAGTGTCTGCAATCAGAAATGCTCTTGATGAAAACGGCTTTGCAGATACTCCTATACTTTCTTACAGTGCAAAGTTTGCATCTGCATATTATTCACCGTTCAGAGATGCCGCCGAGTCCGCACCTGAATTCGGCGACAGAAAAAGCTATCAGATGGACTATGCAAACGGCAAAGAGGCACTGCGAGAGATTGAAGACGATATAGAAGAGGGCGCAGATATGGTTATGGTAAAGCCTGCGCTTGCGTATCTTGATGTTGTAAAAGCCGCAAGAGAGCGTTTTGATTTACCGCTTGTAGTGTACAATGTCAGCGGCGAATATGCGATGGTAAAGGCAGCGGCAGAAAAAGGTTGGATAGACGAAAAGAAAATTGTTTCCGAAAATTTAATCGCTATGAAAAGGGCGGGTGCGGATATTATAATTACATATCACGCGCTTGACGCCGCAAAGTGGATTGACGAATTTTACAAGTAAGAGGTGGCAAAAATGAATATTCAAAATTCGGAAAAGTTTTATGCCCAAGCTCAAAATTTTATGCCCGGAGGAGTAAACAGTCCTGTTCGTGCGTGCCGTGCGGTTGGCAGAGCGCCGTTGTTTATCGACCACGCAAAGGGTTCAAAAATATATGATGTCGACGGCAACGAATACATCGATTATATTTGCTCATGGGGTCCGAATATTCTCGGACACGCTAACGAAAGAGTTATAAATGCAGTAACCGAAACCTGTCAAAAAGGACTTACATTCGGTGCTTGTCACAGCGGAGAAATCGAACTTGCCGAACTTATAAAAAAGCATTTTCCGTCAATGGAAATGTTAAGACTTGTAAATTCGGGTACAGAGGCGGTTATGAGTGCAATCCGTGCCGCAAGGGGTTATACAAAGAGAGATAAAATAGTTAAGTTTGAGGGTTGCTATCACGGTCATTCGGACGGTCTGCTTGTGAAATCGGGTTCAGGACTTCTTACCAATTCTATCCCCGACAGTGCAGGTGTTCCTAAAGGATATACGGATAATACCCTGCTTGCAAAGTACAATAATAAAGAGTCGGTAGAAAAACTTTTTGAGGAGCATGGTGATAATATTGCCTGCGTTATTGTAGAGCCTTGTGCCGCCAATATGGGAGTTGTACCGCCGCAGGAGGGCTTTTTACGGTTTTTGAGAGATATTACGCTAAAATATAATTCTCTGCTTATTTTTGACGAAGTTATTACGGGTTTTCGACTTAGCATTGGCGGTGCTCAAAAATATTACGATGTTAAACCCGACCTTACCACACTTGGCAAAATTGTAGGCGGAGGTATGCCTTTGGCTGTGTACGGCGGTAAAAAAGAAGTTATGCAGTGCGTTGCTCCGCTCGGTTCGGTGTATCAGGCAGGCACACTTTCAGGTAATCCCGTTGCCGTAAGTGCGGGAATTGAAACCTTAAAAATCCTTGAGGAAAACGAAGCTGAAATTTATACAAGGCTTGAGAAAATTTCATTGCAGCTTGAAAATGCCATGCAAGAATCGGGAATGAATGTGAATCGTGTAGGTTCAATTATGACGGTTTTCTTTACCAATGAAAAGGTAAAAGATTATGATACAGCCAAAACTGCCGATACTGCCCGATTTGCCGAATATTTCAGACATATGCAGGACAACGGCATATATACAGCTCCGTCACAGTTTGAGGCAATGTTTGTTTCGTTTGCACATACCGATGAGGATATAGATAAAACAATCAATGCAATCAAAAGTTTAGAATAATAACGAAAAGAAAAAGTGCAGCAATTCTATAATCTTGCTGCACTTTTTTTCTTTATTACACAGCCTTAGCCTGTGCAATAATTTCGTTTTGTTTGTAATGTTCCGCAATTTCTGCCAGAGTTATACTTTCGGCATAGTTTTGCAGGTATGATGACATTGCGCTCCACAATCTGTCGTTTATAAGCTCCGTCATCATATCGTTTTTATCTCTGCTGTCAAAATAAACATCATTAAGCACCCTTGTGTCAAGAGCATTTAATATGTCTTTAAAAGTAATTTTACTCAAATCTCTTGCAACTACATAACCGCCGTTAAGTCCCTTTTGCCCACGAATCAGATTTGCGGAGGTGAGGGACGGCAGTATTTGTTCAAGATATTTTTTAGATATATTGTGCCTTTTGGCAATATCGGGAGCGGTGACCGAACAGCCGTTTTGAGAATAAACCGCTATGTCGATTATCGCCATAATGCCAAATTCAACTTTTGTTGATATTTTCAATTAATAATCAGCCCCTTATACAGAAGAAAAGCCTGTTTTGGAGCAGAATATGCCTGACTAAGCGTATTAAATATAGATTAACATTTTTTAAGGAAAAAATCAATACTTACCAAATAAATATGTATTGTATATAATGACAGATTTTAGAATAATATGGAATAAAATTTGTAAAATAGGTAAAATCCTACAAAACCTATTGAAATACTAAGTTAAATGCGTTATAATCTACAGTATCATCTTGCAGATAAGCTTTTGCAGGATAAGCATTGACTAAGCAAATATGATTTAAAAGGGATGGGAAGCTTATGGAGTTTAATACAGCGTTATTGCACAAAAATTTTAGCGGCGATAAGGCGTCGGGCTCTACTATGACTCCTATTTATCAGGTAAGTGCTTTTTCGCACAGCTCTGCCGAACAGCTTGAAAAAGTGTTCAACAACAAAGCGCCCGGATATGCTTATTCAAGAATAGGCAATCCTACGGTGGCTTCTTTTGAGGCAAGAATTGCCGCCCTTGAAAACGGTGCAGGTGCTGTTGCGTGTTCGTCAGGTATGGCAGCAGTTACAATGGCACTTCTTAATATATTGGAGTCCGGTGACGAAATAATAGTAGGCGCAGGTCTTTTTGGCGGAACTATTGATTTATTAAAGGATTTAGAGGCATTCGGTATAACCGCTCACTTTGCAGACGAGGTTACACCGCAGAATGTTGAACCGCTTATCAACGAGCGCACAAGAGCAGTGTTTGCGGAACTTATCGGCAATCCGAAACTCGATATTGTGGATATTGAATCGGTATCAAATCTTACACACAGATACAATATACCTCTTATTATAGACAGCACCACGGCAACACCGTATCTTGTTCACCCGATTGATTTCGGTGCTGACATTGTTGTTCATTCAACCTCAAAGTATATTAACGGCGGCGGAAACGCAATCAGCGGTATAATAATTGACAGCGGTAAATTTGAATGGGATACGGAGAAATTCAAAGGTATGAAGGAATACAAAAAATACGGTAAACTTTCGTATCTTGCAAAACTGCGAAACGGTATATGGCGAAACTTCGGTTGTTGTCTTGCTCCGTTTAATGCATTTTTAAATTCTGTCGGTCTTGAAACATTGGGACTGAGAATGGAGTGCCTTTGCAGCAACGCATTGAAACTTGCACAATTTTTTGAAACCTGTAAAGATATTGAGGTTAATTACCCGGCACTTGAAAGTTCAGAGTATTACGCACTTACACAAAAACTTTTAAAAGGCAAAGGCGGTGCGATTCTTACAATAAGAGCCGGCAGTAAAGAAAAAGCCTTTGAACTTATAAATAATTTGAAGTTTGCAACCAACGCAACAAATATCGGTGACACACGAACATTGGTAATTCATCCGTCAAGCACAATTTACGCACACAGTACAGAACAGCAGAAAGAGAACGCAGGTGTGTTTGACGATACAATCCGAATCAGCGTCGGTATAGAGGACATTGCAGATCTGATTGAGGACTTCGGAAATGCAATAAGTAAAATAAACAATTAGTTTTGGGGGATTCACAATGGCAGTTGATTATTCAACATTAAAAAAAGGCGGATTTATGCGCCAAAAGCAAAAAAATAATTTTTCCCTTCGTTTAAGAGTGGTAGGCGGAAATCTTACGGCAAAACAACTTGCCAAGATTGCAGAAGTAGCAG
Organism: Ruminococcus sp. BSD2780120874_150323_B10; assembly: GCF_015553695.1. Classification (NCBI taxonomy): domain Bacteria; kingdom Bacillati; phylum Bacillota; class Clostridia; order Eubacteriales; family Oscillospiraceae; genus Ruminococcus; species Ruminococcus sp. BSD2780120874_150323_B10. Next base: position 19,712 of record NZ_JADNHD010000009.1, on the reverse strand, counting down.
AAAATTTCGGTGACGGCTATGTGCATCTTACCTCAAGACAAAGTGTTGAAATTCCGTTTATTAAACTTGACGATGTTGAAAATGTAAAGGCGGCACTTGCCGAGGGCGATGTTGAACCCGGTGTATGCGGTCCGAGAGTAAGAACAATTACAGCTTGTCAGGGACAGGCAATTTGCCCGAGCGGCTGTATTGATACATATTCACTTGCAAAAGAACTTGATGACAGATATTTTGCAAAAGAACTTCCGCATAAATTTAAATTCGGTATTACAGGATGTCAGAACAACTGCCTTAAGTCAGAGGAAAACGACCTGGGAATTAAGGGCGGAATAAAGGTTGACTGGAGAGAAAGTGACTGTATAGGCTGCGGCGTTTGCGTAAAGGCTTGCCGACAGGGTGCTATCACTCTTGAGGACGGGAAAATTTCCGTTGACAAGTCAAAATGTAATTTCTGCGGAAGATGCTATAAGGCTTGCCCGACCGACGCTTGGGATACCGTTCACGGTTACATAGTTTCATTCGGCGGACTTTTCGGCAACTCAATTAACAAAGGTGAAACAATCATTCCTTTTGTTGAAGATAAAGAAAAACTTTTGAAAATCTGCGATGCGGCTGTTAATTTCTTTGAAGAAAACGCAAAGCCGAGCGAACGCTTTAAGTTCACAATCGACAGAGTAGGCAGAGAAAAATTTGAAGAAAAGATATTGGAGGCATACAATGGCTGATTTTATTATTGACGATACAGTAGATATTACCGATGTTGTCTGCCCGACAACATTTGTTAAGGCAAAGGTTGCTCTTGAGGAGCTTGATGACGGTCAGATTTTAAGTGTTAAAATGAATGACGGTGAGCCTGTACAGAATGTTCCGAGAAGTATCAAGGAAGAGGGTCACCAAATTTTAAAACTCATTGATAACGAGGACGGCACTTATAATCTTATAGTTAAAAAGGTTGGTGATTAAATGCCGACAAGAATCAGTAAAGACAATTTTGAAAAAGAAGTTTTACAGGCAGATAAAACTGTACTCGCTGATTTTTATTCAGACAGCTGTGTGCCTTGTAAAAGACTTTCACCGGTACTTTTCGCACTTGAAGAAGAATATGCCGAAAAGCTCAAAATTGTTAAAATCAATATAAATTTTGATTCCGAGCTTGCCGAAAAATACGAGGTACAGGCAGCACCAACTTTGGTATTTTTTAAAAACGGCGAAGAGGTTTCAAGACTGCGAGGCGCAGTAAAACAAGCAGAAATTAAAGAAGTTATTGAAAAATCAGTTTAAAGGGGTTATTATTATGACAATCACAGTTGCAGGTAATAAAAAAGAAGTAGCAGAAGGACTTACAGTAGCACAGCTTATTATTGACGAAGATGTAGAAACACCGGAGTATGTAACAGTAAGTGTAAACGACGAATTCCTTGCAAGCGGTACTTTTGAAGAAACCGTACTCAAGGACGGCGATGTAGTTGAATTTCTTTATTTCATGGGAGGCGGTCAGTAATGGCATTTACTAACGAACAGCTTGAGCGTTATTCCCGTCACATCATTCTCAAAGAGGTTGGTGCAAAGGGACAGAAAAAGTTGCTTAACGCAAAAGTGCTTATAATCGGTGCAGGCGGACTCGGTGCTCCCGCAGCAATGTATCTTGCCGCTGCCGGTATCGGTACAATCGGTATTGCCGATGCTGACGAGGTTGACCTTTCAAATCTTCAGCGCCAGATTATTCACGCTACAAAAGATGTAGGCAAGCCAAAGGTACAATCGGCAAAGGAAACTATGGAGGCTATGAATCCCGATGTTACGGTAAAAACTTACCATACCTTTGTTACAAGTGAAAATATTATGGACCTTATCAAAGATTACGATTTCATTATTGACGGTACCGATAATTTCCCGGCAAAGTTTCTTATAAATGACGCTTGCGTAATGGCTAAAAAACCTTTTTCACACGCAGGTATTATCAGATTTCAGGGACAGCTTATGACATATGTGCCCGGTGAAGGCCCTTGCTACCGTTGTGTATTTAAAAACCCACCGCCAAAGGACGCAGTTCCTACTTGTAAGCAAGCGGGTGTAATCGGAGCAATGGGCGGTGTTATCGGCAGTTTGCAGGCAATGGAGGCTATTAAGTATATTCTCGGCAAGGGCGATTTGCTCACAGGATATTTACTTACATACGATGCACTCAAAATGGAATTTCGTAAGATAAAACTTCCGTCAAACACACATAATTGTGCGGTTTGCGGTGATCATCCTACAATTACCGAGCTTATAGATTACGAACAGGCAGAATGTGACGGTGTTCATTTATGATTAAATTATCAAAAGCTGACTATAATAAAATTGTGGCTCACGCAGAAAGTGAGCTGCCTAACGAGGCTTGCGGATTGATTGCGGGTACGGTTGACGGCGAAAACAAGGAAATTAAAAAAGTTTATCTTCTTTCAAACATCGACCATTCAAACGAGCATTTTTCGCTTGACCCAAAGGAACAGCTTGCGGCGGTAAAGGATATGCGACAGAACGGTTTTGTACCGCTCGGTAACTGGCATTCACATCCTGAATCTCCGTCAAGACCGTCGGATGAGGACAAGCGACTTGCATATGACAGCAAGGCAAGCTATATGATTTTGTCACTTATGGACAGAGAAAATCCCGTGCTAAATTCATTTAAAATCAACGGCACATCTTCAGAAAAGGAAGAATTGGTTATTTACTAAACAAGGAGGGAAATTATGTACGACATAGTTATTATCGGAAGCGGTCCGGCAGGACTTTCTTCGGCAATTTATGCTCAACGAGCAGGACTTAAGACAGTTGTGGTTGAGAAAAACTACCTTGGCACAGGTCAGATTGCAGAAAGCGAGCGTGTAGATAATTACCCGGGATTATACGGCGAAAACGGCTTTGATTTGGGCGAAAAGTTCAGAACACACGCAGAAAGCCTCGGTACTGAATTTATAGAGGGAGAGGCTGTTAAAATCAGCAAAAACACAACTGATTACAGCATTGAACTTGACAACGGAAATTCATTAGAAACTCACACTGTAATTTATGCGGTCGGTACGGAACGCAGAAAACTTCAGGTTGAGGGTGAAAAAGAGTTTTCGGGCAGAGGAGTATCGTATTGCGCAGTTTGTGACGCTGCATTTTATAAAGATAAAATCACAGCTGTTGCAGGCGGCGGAGATACCGCACTTGGCGATGCGGCTTTGCTTTCAAAGTTTGCGAAAAAAGTTTATCTTATTCATCGCAGAGATAAATTCAGAGCCAATAAAACCTTACAGCAAAAAGTTGAAAATATTTCTAATATAGAAATATTGCTTAATTCGCAGATAAAAAAGATTAACGGCAGTAATAAGGTTGAGTCGATCACAGTTGATAAAAACGGCGCAGAAGCCGAAATCAAAGTTGACGGCGTTTTTGTTGCAGTCGGAAGTGTGCCTAATTCGGCAATTCTTAAGGATTTGGTTGAAGTTGACAATAACGGCTATATTGTTGCAAATGAGGACGGAGTAACTTCGGCAAACGGAATATTTGTTGCAGGCGATGTTCGTACCAAAAAGTTAAGACAGGTTGTAACAGCTGTATCGGACGGTGCTAATTGCGTATTATCTGCGGAAGATTATCTTGAAAAAATAAAATGATATGAAAATAAGGTGAGTGTAAAAGGGAGAGGCAGCCTATGAAAATTGAAAAATTAAGTACAGATATTCTGATAATAGGCGGAGGTACAGCAGGCTGTTATGCCGCACTCACTATTTCAGAAAATTCAGATAAAAAAGTTTTAATTTGCGAAAAGGCACACATCAAGCGCAGCGGATGTCTTGCGGCAGGAGTAAACGCTCTTAACGCATACATCGTTGAGGGAAGAAAGCCGCAGGATTATGTTGATTACGCAAAAAAAGATGCCGACGGAATTGTAAGAGAAGATTTACTCCTTACAATGTCCGAAAAGCTGAATGAGGTAACGGATAGGCTTGAAAAGTTAGGTCTTGTTATTTTAAAGGATGAAAACGGTAAGTATGTTACAAGGGGTAATAGAAACCTTAAAATAAACGGTGAAAACATTAAACCTATTCTTGCCTCGGCTGTTGAAAAAACAAAGAATGTTGAAATCCTCAACAGAGTAAACATTATAGATTTTGCCGTAAAAAACAATAAAATCAACGGTGCTTACGGTATAGGCATTGAAAACGATACATTTTACATAATAGAAGCAAAAGCCGTAATCGTTGCCACAGGCGGTGCGGCAGGTCTTTACAAGCCGAATAATCCAGGCTTTTCAAGACACAAAATGTGGTATCCTCCGTTTAATACGGGCGCAGGCTATGCAATGGGCATTAATGCGGGTGCGGAGATGACAACATTTGAAATGCGCTTTATCGCACTTCGTTGTAAAGATACAATTGCTCCGACAGGTACACTTGCACAGGGCGTCGGCGCAAAACAGGTAAATTCGCTCGGCGAGGTATATGAAACCAACTACGGACTTACAACTTCACAGCGAGTTTACGGCACAGTAAATGAAAACCAAGAGGGCAGAGGTCCGTGCTATCTTCGTACAGAGGGTATAACAGCCGAGCAGGACGAATCACTGTTAAAGGCTTATCTTAATATGGCGCCGTCACAGACAATTAAGTGGATAGAAAGCGGCAAGAACCCGTCACAGCAAAATGTTGAGATTGAGGGAACGGAACCGTATATTGTCGGCGGTCACACAGCGAGCGGCTATTGGGTTGATACCAAAAGAGCCACAACAATTGACGGATTGTTTGCAGGCGGCGATGTTGCAGGCGGCTGCCCGCAGAAGTATGTAACAGGTGCACTTGCAGAGGGTGAAATCGCAGGTATGTCGGCTGTTGAGTATGTGAACAATCATACACAAGCACCGCAGCTTGAAGATGAAATAACCGATAAGCACATTGCCGAAGTTGAAGAATTTTTAACAAAAAAAGATACCCGTTATACAACGGAACAGCTTGAAGAGGCAATGCAGACTGTAATGGACAGCTATGCAGGCGGTATAAAAACAAACTACCGTTTTAACGAAAAACAGCTTGATATTGCAGACTACAAAATCAAACAGCTTATTAAACTTTCAGGCAGTTTATATGCGGAAGATTTTCAGGAGCTTATGTATATTTACGAGCTTAAGGAAAGACTTACGGTTTGCAGAAGTGTAATTGCTCACTTAAAGGCAAGAAAGGAAACCCGTTGGCACAGCTTTGCGGAAAACCTTGATTATCCGAATAAGGATGACAAAAACTTTAATAAATATGTAAATTCACGACTCGAAAACGGCAAAATTAAAATAATTAACCGAGATTTGGTAGAGGGAGGTAAAAGCTATGAGCATTGCGATTGACAAGCAGAAGTGCATAGGCTGCGGAAGATGCCGAAATGTATGTCCCGGCAGTCTTATAAAGCTTGACAGTGACAACCGTGCTTACATAAAGTATCCGAAAGATTGCTGGGGCTGTACTTCATGTATTAAGGAATGTCCTGCATATGCAATCAGCTTTTATCTTGGTGCAGATATCGGCGGTATGGGCAGTCTTGTTCATACCGAGAAAAAGGGCGATATACTTAGTTGGATAATTGACAAGCCCGAGGGTAAAACCATTAAGATAGATATTAACCAAAAGGAATCGAATAAGTACTGAGGAGGAATAAGAATGAGTCAGCTTTCACATTTAGATGAGCTTGAGGCAGAGGCTATATATATAATCCGAGAGGTAGCCGCAGAGTGCGAAAAGCCTGTTATGCTCTATTCAATAGGCAAGGACAGCTCTGTTATGCTCCACCTCGCAATGAAGGCTTTTTACCCTGAAAAGCCGCCGTTTCCGTTTATGCACATAGACACTACATGGAAGTTTAAAGATATGATTAAATTCCGTGACGATACAGCAAAAAAACTTGGTATTGAGATGATTGTTTATTCCAACGAAGAGGGAATAAAGCAGGGAATAAATCCGTTTGACCACGGCGCTGCTTATACAGATATTATGAAAACTCAGGCTTTAAAGCAGGCACTTACAAAGTACGGTTTTACAGCGGCATTCGGCGGCGGCAGACGAGATGAAGAAAAGTCAAGAGCCAAAGAGAGAATTTTCTCTTTCAGAAATCAGGCGCAGGCTTGGGACCCTAAAAATCAGCGCCCCGAGATGTGGAAACTTTACAACACTAAAATCAACAAGGGCGAAAGCATAAGAGTTTTCCCGATTTCAAACTGGACAGAAAAAGACATCTGGCAGTACATAAAGAGAGAAAATATAGATATTGTTCCGCTTTATTTTGCGGCGGAAAGACCTGTTGTATATCGTGACGGCAATATTATAATGGTTGACGATGACAGATTCCCGCTCAAAGAGGGTGAAGTACCGGAGTACAAGTCGGTTCGTTTCAGAACCCTCGGCTGTTATCCTCTTACAGGCGGTATTGAATCAACCGCAACTACCCTTGACGAAATCATTGACGAAACTTTAAGCTCTGTGTCTTCCGAGCGTACCTCAAGAGTTATTGACAACGAGGCGGCAGGCAGTATGGAACGCAGAAAAAGGGAGGGCTATTTCTAATGAAAGGTTTATTGAAGTTTATTACCTGCGGAAGTGTGGATGACGGTAAATCTACACTTATAGGTCATATTCTGTATGATGCAAAGTTAATTTACGCCGACCAGGAAAAAGCTCTTGAGCTTGACAGTAAGGTAGGCAGCCGTAACGGTGACATTGACTATTCGCTTTTGCTTGACGGTCTTATGGCAGAGCGTGAACAGGGCATCACAATAGATGTTGCTTACCGTTATTTTACAACCGATAACAGAAGTTTTATTGTAGCCGATACCCCCGGCCATGAGGAATATACAAGAAATATGGCGGTAGGTGCGTCTTTTGCAGACCTCGCCGTAATTCTTATAGACGCATCTCAGGGTGTACTTGTGCAGACAAGAAGACACGCAAGAATCTGCAAACTTATGGGTATAAGACATTTTGTTTTTGCGGTAAATAAAATGGACCTTGTAAATTACAGTGAACAGCGTTTTAATGAAATCGTAGCACAGATTGACGAGCTTAAAAAAGAGCTTTCTCTTGAAAATATCTACATTATTCCGCTTTCTGCCACAGAGGGCGACAATGTTACGGTAAAGTCACAGAACATTCCATGGTATAACGGAGTTCCGCTCCTTGAATACCTCGAAAAAGTTGATGTATCTGCCTCGGAAGAGGAAGAGGGCTTTTATATGCCTGTTCAAAGAGTTTGCCGTCCCGATCACACATTCAGAGGTTTTCAGGGACAGATTGAGTCGGGCAGTATAAATGTAGGCGATGAAATCATTGCATTGCCAAGCAACGAAAAAGCTAAGGTTAAGCAGTTGCTTGCGGCAGGCAAAGATGTAAAAACCGCATTTAAGGGTCAGCCTGTTACAATTACACTTGATAAAGAAGTTGATGTGTCAAGAGGCTGTGTAATTGCAAAGGACACAAAACTTGCGTCTTATCAGAAACTTAATGTATCAATTCTTTGGATGGACGACGAACCTCTTGCGGTCGGTACAGATTATCTTGTAAAACTCGGTACAAAGACAATCAGCGGTATTATTACAGGTATTGAATATGCTGTTGATGTAAATACAGGCGAGCATATCAAGGCAGATACTTTAAATAAAAACGGTATTGCGGTATGTAATCTTTTACTTACCGAGCCGATTGTTGCCGACTTGTTCTCTGCTCACAAAACTTTGGGTGAACTTATACTTATAAACCGTGTAACGAATATGACTTCGGCATGCGGTGTGGTTGAAAAGGTAAGTCAGAAAGGCGTATCGGGTTCTGAAAAAGCTTCGTTTAAAAACGGCGAGCTTGAGGCAAGAGGAGATATTTTTGAAGAATTCTACTATGATACCACAAGCCTTAATGTACTTAAATATCAGCCTGTAAGAGAAACTTACACTGTCGGTGACGAAATTCCGACAAGGGGCGACAGCTACTCATACCCAGACAACTTTGATATTATTGTACTTCGTGATTTGGTGGCAGTGAGCGTTCGCAATAAGGTGGTTACAGCCATTACTTCGGTTGATGATTACAAATACAGCGCTGTGCCTGTTATCAACGGCAGGGGTTTTGAGATTCTTGCCGACAGTGACGAGAAAATCAAAACAATGCTTGACGAATACAAAAATCTTGAAGATATTAACGATTCAAAATTCTTTGTAAAATGGGTAAAGTTTAATACATACAGAAAAATTGTAATTCAAAAGCTATAATAACCACAATACATAAAAACAGATGTAAAACGAATTTGAGTTTTGCGTCAGTTACTGTGTTGATGACATTCGGCTTTGTAATGATGATGATAAAAGGTATAATCGTACCGTGCATAATTTTAGCGATAGTATGGCTTTGTCACCTGATTTATTTTATATTCTTTGTGAAAACAATTGCAGAATAAATTAAAGAGAAAAATATACGACAGTGTGTGATTTTTATTTCATACACTGTCGTTTTTTGTAAAATGGATGTATATATGTTAAAAATTAATTGACAAAAATAATCGTTAATGATATTATAAAATTGTATTAACTTTATATTTTATATGCAAATATTACACAGATTTATTTACGGGTGAAAAGTAATGAAGATAAAAAATATTAATTTCTTGGCAAAAGCAAATATCAAAGGTAATCGAAAGAGTATATTTATTACAGCTTTTATGGTTATACTTGTTATTTCCCTTACATTGATTTCAAGTTATGCCGTAACAATTAACAGAGCCGTAACTGATTATAAAAATGATATTCGTGCGAGAATGATTACTTTCAGTCCGATAGACAACGGTGCCGTTACCGACGAATTAAAGAGCAAGTTAATGTCTTTTGACCATGTGGAAGATATATACGAACTTAAGGGAATAATAAATCAGTATATGGATGTAGTTGATGTAAGTGACGAAAACGGCGAATATAAAGATTTTTATAAAGGCAACGAAGATTTAAACGGCAGTTTAAATTTATATCCGTTGATAGGCGATGAAAAAATGGATGTAATGGCAGGAAAAAGTCTTGATGAAAGTCCCGTGTACAGTTGTATAATACCAAGTCTTTTTTATCCTTTTGAATATGAAAACACTGATTCTGACCTTAATTATATAGACGGCGAAAGTCTTATCGGAAAAACAATTACAGTAACGCCTTCGAATGGTGACGGACTTGAAGTTTTTTATAATATCGACCCTGAATTGGCAATGTATGAAAATAAAACTATGTATTTGCCTGCAATTGAATATAAGTTGAAAGTTGTGGGTGTGTATTATTCAGAGCCTACAACTAAGGGCTATTATAACCATATATTTGTTTCGGAGGATACGGGGGTGCAGATAATTCAAGACGCTTTTGACGCTTCAATAATAGATTTGAATGATGAAAGGTCAAATGCAGTGCATTGGTACAAGACCCCGTCTTTGCACGATCACTTTATAGTCGTTGATGATTACGATAACATAGTACCGTTGTGTAATGAACTTAATGAGGCAGGGTATTTTGTATTTTCCGACCCCGAACTCGGAATACAGGAGGAAACGGTTAAATCATCAAAAGTTTTCAAAATATTAAGTGTTTTTATGATTTCGGCATCGCTTATACTGTGTGTTGTTATTCTTATACAATCGACGGTGCTTTCTCTGTTTAACAGAAAGGGTGAAATCGGTTTGCTGAAAGCTATAGGTTATAAAAACAGTCAGATATTTAAATGTATGTATTTTGAACAGTTGATTCTTACAATAAGGGGCTGTGCTATAGGTGCGGTTATTTCAGCATTGGTAATTGCGGTTATGAATTTTATGTTTAATCATGATACATATATAAATCGTTTGTATGTTGTAAATTGGACTGATTACCTGATTTTCCTTGCCGTTTCATTGGCTTTGGCAGTTGTTGTTCCGCTTATATGTCAGCTTATTTCACTCTGCAAAATTAATAAAATACAGCCAAAGGACGCTATGAATTAAATTAAACGAGGTACTGTTATGAACGCAATAGAATTAAAAGAAATTTCAAAAATATATAACAACAGTGTAGTTGCCGTGGACAATGTTTCGCTTACGGTAAATCAAGGTGAATTTATTGCCGTTATGGGACAGTCGGGCAGCGGAAAAAGCACTTTGCTTCAAATTGCGGGTTTACTTGATACTTGCACATCGGGGCAGGTAATTATTAACGGCAATGATGTATCGACCCTTGACAAAAATGCGATTGCAGATGTTCGTATGGAAAATTTAGGCTTTGTGTTTCAAGCCTTTCATCTTAATGCACATTTAAAACTCTACGAAAATGTTATGGTACCTATGCTGATAAACGATAAATTCACCTCAATGAATGATATGAAAGAACAGGCAATGCAGCTGATAGATTCGGTAGGTCTTACTAACCGCAAAGAACATTATCCTTTCGAACTTTCTGGCGGTGAACAGCAGAGAGTTGCCATTGCAAGAGCGCTTGCCAATGACCCCGATTTTATTCTCGCCGACGAACCGACAGGAAATCTTGACAGTAAAAACGAACTTATGGTTTTTGAAGAATTAAAAAAGTTGTGTTATCTTGGCAAAGGTGTGCTTGTTGTAAGTCATAATGACGCCGTTATTGATTTTGCGGATAAAATATATACTATGAAAGACGGAGTATTGGGAGAAAAGTAAAATGAAACTTGCAAGACTAAATATTCTGATAAAATCATCGGTAAAAACCAGAAAGCTGTCTTCCGCATTTTTCTGTATATTTGTGATATTATCAACAGTTCTTATGCTTTTGTCGATTGGTTTGATTTTACCTATGACTGACAATGTGGTAAATAAAATTAATAATCATATTTCAAGACGAGAACTTGAAACTGATTTTACGGATAATATACCGGACGACTATATAGAAAGTAAAATCACAAAGCTGAAAGAAAATCAATATGTAACCGATGTTTATAAAATTCCGTCAAAACTGACTTTTTCCGATAGTTCTAAAACTTTGTCGTCACAATACACATTGGCGTTTGTTCATAACGAAAGTTCTCCTTTAATTACTTCGGGCAGAACTTTTGACGAAAGCGAAACCGGAGTAGCGCTTGTTCCCGAAAAAATAAAAGATTACAATGAAAACGAACGCAAATTCAGTGAGATAAAAGGTGAAGATTTAATCGGAAAAACTCTTGAATTAAATGTAGGAGAGGATACGGTATTTAAAATAAAAATAATCGGCGCTTACAGTACATCGGATCCTATATTTGAAAATAAAGAAATACTTGTGCCGAAGAATGATTTGTTTAAATACGATGCGGCGGTATCGGGTGAATATTCGGGCGATAAAAGTTATATGATTGTTGTAGATAAACCCGAAAATACCGAAACGGCGCTGCAGGAGTTGTCTGATATATGTAATGTTTATAAAAGAACGGATGTTATAAATGTACAGACTTATAATACAGCAATGTATATTTCTCTTGCGACAGCGGTTTTATTTATTGCTTTTATTATAGTCGGATTTTTTATTTTTTTAAAAAACAATATAAGCAACCGTACAAACGAGCTTGCTTTGTACCGTGCTCTCGGCTACAAAACAAAGCATATATTTTATATAATTTTTACAGAGCATATAATACTCGCTTTGATTTCGATATTTATAGGTATAATTTTCGCTTTCTTGTTAGGAAATCTGCTTATAAATCCTTACATATATTCATTGCTTGGCAATACAATTATGGAAATGACCGTAAAAATAACGATTGGTGAAATTTCAACGGTAATACTGATGATTATATTGCTCCTCTTTATAGTTTGTAAAACAGCGGTAAAACGGTCTGAAAAAACAGACTTAACCGTCTTACTTAGAGAAAGATAAGGACAATCCCTCAACGGTAAATTTCATAATTTGCTGTTGAGGGATTTTTATAATGCAGGTTTATTAATATGTTATACAATTAAAAACTCTCTTGACAAAGAGATAAATTAATGATAAGATAACAGTGTTATATAACGCTGTTATCTTTTGCGAGGTAATTTAAATGACAGGTAATGAAGAAACAAAGGCAAAAATCGAAAAAGCGGCTCTTGATGAATTTATGGAAAAAGGTTTTGCCAATGCCTCATTAAGACAAATAGTAAAAAATGCAGGACTCACCACAGGTGCGTTTTACAAATATTTTCCAACTAAAGAGGATTTATTTGCTTCGCTGGTTGAACCGTATGCAAATAAAATATATTCTATTTATGATGTTACTTTGCAAAATTTTCAGACTTTGTCGAGCAGTGAACAGCAAAATGCCATGACCGGAGTTTCAACGGATTCCATCACGCAAATGCTCAACTATATTTACGAACATTACGATAATTTTAAATTGCTGCTTTGTAAGGCTGACGGCACGGAGTTTACTTCTTTTATACATAATCTTGTTGAAAGAGAAACGCAGTCAACCCTTACATTTATTGAAGATATGCGAAAAAGCGGAACGGAAATTCCGCAGCTTGACAAGGACTTTATTCATATGGTGTCGAGCGGTATGTTTTCGGCAATGTTTGAAATTGTGGTTCACGATATGAAAAAGAGCGTTGCGATTGAGCGTGTCAAAAAGCTGAAAATGTTTTATACCGGAGGCTGGGAAAAACTTTTCGGTATATCATTTTAAAATCAGTATAATTTTTTCGTATCTGTATAGGCAGATACGAAAATTTTTAAATAAAAGTTAGCGTAAACTAACTTTTTTATTAAAGGAGAGTGGAATAATGAAAAAAGAAAAATCCTCTGCGGCATGGATTATGCAGTGGGCAGGCAGGCAAAAATCTCTTTACTCAGTAAGCGTAGTGCTTGCGGTTTTGAATGTATTGTTCAAGCTGATACCGTTTTTCATTATAGGTGATGTTATCAACAAACTGTTAAACGGAGAGAAAAACTTTTCGGTGTATCTGATTGAAATTGCAATGATAGCGGCTTCTTTTGTTATAGCCGAAATATTCCATTCGATTTCAACTGCTTTTTCACACAAAGCTACTTTCAGCGTACTCGGTCAGATTCGTAAAGAAACCTGCGACAAACTTTCAAGAGTGCCGCTCGGATATGTTAAAGATACATCATCGGGTACGCTTAAGAACATAATGGTCGAGCGAATAGACAGCATAGAAACAACGCTTGCGCATATTCTGCCCGAATTTACTTCCAATCTGATTCCGCCCGTTGCAGTGCTTGTATATTTGTTTGTAATTGACTGGCGAATGGCACTGCTTTCGCTTGTAACCGTTGTGCTCGGCTTTTGCTCAACCTTTGGAATGTTTATCGGCTATGAAGAAAACTTTAAAAATGCGGTCGAAAAAACCAAGGCGCTTAACAATGCGGCAGTGGAATACATAAACGGCATTGAGGTTATAAAGGTATTCGGCAAGGCGGACTCCTCTTACGAAAAATTCACAAAAGCCGCTAAAGAGGGAGCAGAGGCGTATATCGGCTGGATGCGCAAATGCTGTATTTACCATAGCATTTCGCTTGTTCTTACCCCGTACACACTTCTCACCGTTTTGCCGTTTGGCGCAATGTTTATTTTAAACGGCAGTCTTTCTGTTGCAAATTTTGTAATGTGCATTATTCTTGCACTGAGCATTGTAGGACCGCTCATTACCGTTATGAGCTACACCGATGACCTCGGCAAAATAGGCACTGTTGTGGGCGAAGTGGCAGGTATTCTCACCCAAAAGGAACTTGACAGACCCGAAAAATCAAAGAAAAAGCCTTATGATTATTCTATAAGACTTAAAGATATATGCTTTGGTTATCACGATGAAGAAGTCCTGCACAACATAAATATGTGTATGGATTCGGGCAGTGTAAACGCTATTGTAGGTCCTTCGGGCAGCGGTAAATCAACAATTGCAAAACTCATAGCTTCTCTGTGGGATACAGACAGCGGCAGTATTGAAATCGGCGGTGTAAATATCAGAGATTTGTCGCTTGAAGAATACAATAAGAGCGTAGCTTATGTTGCACAAGACAATTACCTTTTTAACGAAACAGTAAGGGAAAACATCAGACAGGGCAATCTGAATGCGACTGACAAAGAGGTTGAGCAGGCAGCAAGATTAAGCGGTTGTTATGATTTTATTATGTCGCTTGAAAACGGCTTTGATACTGTAGCCGGAGGTGCAGGTGGACATCTTTCGGGAGGCGAAAGACAGCGTATATCAATTGCAAGAGCAATGCTTAAAAATGCTCCTATAGTTATTCTTGATGAGGCAACAGCATATACCGACCCTGAAAATGAAGCGGTAATACAGTCGTCTGTTGCAAAACTTGTGGCAGGCAAAACTTTAATTGTAATTGCACACAGACTTTCTACAATTACAGACGCAGACAGAATTTTTGTTATTGACGACGGCAGAGTTTGCGAACAGGGAACTCACAAGGAATTGCTTGAGGATAACGGATTATACAAGCAAATGTGGCAGGCTCATATTTCTGTTAAAGATAACGGAGGTGATATTAATGCTTAAAATTTTAAATAAGTTTTTTGATTTTTGCGGAAGTGTAAATAAAAAGAAGTTTCAAATTTCAATCGTGCTCGGAGTTATTCAGGCTGTTTGCGAGGCTATGAAAATCCCTGCGATTATGATTGTTCTTATGGATATAACCGATAATACGCTTAGTTCAAAAACTGTATTTTTGTCGCTTGCTATAATGTTTGTTTCAATTACGGTTGATTTCTTTGTAAGGAAAAAATCAGCTATGCTGCAGACAGAAGCAGGTTATAATGCGGCGGCAAACAAGAGAATTGAAATTGCACAGCATTTGCGTTATCTCCCAATGGGCTATTTTAATAAGAACAGCCTTGGTTCAATTACCTCCGTAGCAACCAATACAATGGAAAATCTCGGAGATGTTGCAACCCGAGTTGTAATGATGAGCACACAGGGGATTTTAAATACAGCGCTTATAATTGTAATGCTGTTATGTTTTGATTTCAGAATAGGTCTTATTGCCGCCGCAGGTGTAATTTTATTTTTTGTTGTTAATTCTCTTCTACAAAAAGCAGGCGATAAACTTTCTGCCGAAAAAGTTGAATCGGACCAAAAACTTGTAAGTGAAATAATGGAGTATGTGCAAGGCATAGCGGAAGTTAAATCATACAACCTTTTCGGCAAGCAAACTAAAAAACTGAATAAAGCTATTGATAACAATGTAAAAGTAAACACCGAAATGGAATTTGCATTTATTCCGTATATGACAATTCAGAATATTATAACAAAACTTACGGGTGCGGTTATGATGTTTGTTTCTGTTTTGCTTTATCTTAACGGTTCTATGAGCCTTATGATTTGCATTGGTATGACAATTTGCGCATTTATGCTTTACTCAAGTCTTGAACAGGCAGGAAGTTACTCGGCACTTTTGCGTACGATTGATATTTGTATTGACAAAGCGCAGAAAATTCTTGACCTTGATACAATGGATATTGACGGAAAAGATATTATTCCGCAAAACTACGATATAGATGTTAATAATATTGAATTTTCATATGACAAACGAAAAATTATTGACGGCATTTCACTGCATATCCCGCAAAAGACCACAACCGCAGTTGTCGGTCCGTCAGGCGGAGGCAAATCAACCCTTTGCAATCTTATTTCAAGGTTTTGGGATGTTGACGGAGGTAATATCCGACTGGGCGGTATTGATGTACGGGAATACAGTATGGACAGCCTTATGAAAAACTTTAGCTTTGTGTTCCAGAATGTTTATCTTTTTGCGGATACCATAGCAAATAACATTGCTTTTGGCAGAGAAAACGCTACAAGAGAAGAAATTGTAACTGCCGCAAAAAAGGCTTGCTGCCACGATTTTATTATGAGTTTGCCCGATGGTTACGATACAGTGATAGGTGAGGGCGGTGCAAGTATTTCAGGCGGTGAAAAGCAGAGAATTTCAATAGCAAGAGCAATTATGAAAAATGCACCTATAATTATTTTGGACGAAGCAACCGCAAATGTTGACCCCGAAAACGAAAAAGAGCTTGTTGAAGCGATTGACGCTCTTACAAAGGAAAAAACAATAATTATGATTGCGCACAGATTAAAGACGGTGCGCAATGCAGATCAGATTGTTGTTGTTGACAGCGGAAAAATAGCACAGCTCGGAACACATACGCAGCTTATGCAGGAGGGCGGAATTTACAAGAACTTTGTTAATGCCCGACAGCAAGCGGCAGGTTGGAAAATTAATGCATAAACTTAAAGAAAGACTGCTTTTTACAGACTTTCTTTGCATATTATAAAACAGTAATATAAGGTGGTGGAAGATGCTTTATCAACAAACAGCAATACTTTTAATACCGTTTTTAGGAACTTCTTTGGGTTCTGCAATGGTTTTCTTTACAAAAAATAAAATCAACGAAAAATTCCAGAAATTTTTACTCGGTTTTGCCTCGGGAGTAATGATAGCCGCATCGGTGTGGTCGCTGATTATTCCGTCTGTTGAAATGTCCGCTAAACAAAATGTAATCGAATGGCTGCCTGCTGCGGTGGGATTTTTGCTCGGAATAGGATTTTTGCTCTTGCTTGACAGTGTAATCCCTCATTTGCATCTTAACAGTGACAAACCTGAGGGTGTAAAGTCAAGACTTTCAAAAAATACTATGCTTGTGCTTGCGGTTACATTGCATAATATTCCGGAAGGTATGGCTGTGGGCGTAACTTTGGCAGGTGCAATTACAGAAAATACGGGTATAACCGTGGCAGGTGCGATTTCACTTGCAGTCGGAATTGCAATTCAGAATTTCCCGGAGGGAGCAATAATATCTCTGCCGCTCAAAGACGGCGGCTGTTCAAAGTTAAAATCATTTTATTACGGCGTGATTTCGGGTGCGGTTGAACCGATAGGTGCAATGATTACTTTGATTTTTGCGGGAATAGTAACACAAATTCTGCCGTATCTGTTGTCTTTTGCGGCAGGTGCTATGATTTATGTTGTAACGGAAGAATTAATACCCGAATCGCAGAGCGGAAAACACTCAAATATCGGTACAATCGGAGTTGCAATTGGGTTCGTAATTATGATGATTTTAGATGTTAGTTTGGGATAACCTACAAATTTCGATTAGATTTTTCTTACAGTATTGACAAATTGTGACAAGTGAGTATAATATAATTATCATAAATCTTAGGAGGAACAGTTATGAAGAATTTTTTAAAAAATGAAAAATTATGGTGCGTTGTTGCAGGCGCAGCAGCAGTTATTGTAGGTAAAAAAGTATTTACTTCACCAAAGACTCGTAGCGTTGCAGTAACCGGTCTTGCAAAAGGTATGAAGCTTCAGAAAGATGCTAAGGCTAAATTCCAGAGCATGAAAGACGATGCGGCAGATCTTTGCTACGATGCAAAGGCAGAAGCCGGCATTGAAACAGAAACTGAAACAGAAGTTGAAGAATAATGAAATATTCTATTGTATAT
This sequence comes from Ruminococcus sp. BSD2780120874_150323_B10, assembly GCF_015553695.1. Lineage (NCBI taxonomy): Bacteria > Bacillati > Bacillota > Clostridia > Eubacteriales > Oscillospiraceae > Ruminococcus > Ruminococcus sp. BSD2780120874_150323_B10. The sequence goes on along the minus strand of NZ_JADNHD010000009.1, from coordinate 2,240 downwards.
GATAAGCCGCAGCGAATCAGATTCCGCTGCGGCGCATATGCTTTTGATAAGGCGTATGAGGGTTGTATTTATAATTTTCTTATAGAGAAAAATTATGTAAAAAAGGTTGAAGTAAATTCTGAAAACGGCGGTATCCTTGTTATGTATGACAAAGGCTATCGTCAGAATGTAATTGATGTTATAGCGTCAATAGAGCGCAGTTCTCTTGTAAAAGTTGAGGCAAAGAAAACTGTCAGCGTTCAAGATATTGACAATAATTTTAAACATAATCTGATTTCTTGCGTGGCAAAAAGACTTTTGCAAAAATGGCTTTTGCCCGCACCTATCAGAATGGTAGTTACAATTTACACAAGTATAAAATACATAAAAAAGGCTTTAAAGGCACTTTGGAACTGCAAACTTAATGTTGATGTGCTTGACGGTGCGTCAATTGCAACCTGCTTGTTACAGAGAAACTTTAAAACCGCAGGAACAATAATGTTCTTGCTTACCGTATCCGGTATGCTCGAGGATTATACTCATGCCCGTACAAAAGCTGTGCTTACGGACAGCCTTGCTGTTAAGGCGGACAAGGTATGGCTTGTAACCGATGATAATTCAGAGGTACTTATTCCTATGTCTGATTTGACAGAGGGTGATAACATCAGAGTACAGACAGGCAATGTTATTCCTGTTGACGGTGTTGTTGTATCGGGTGAGGCAACAGTAAACGAGTCGTCTATGACAGGTGAGCCGCTCCCTGCTGCAAAGCGTGAGGGCATAACCGTATTTGCCGGTACTGTTGTGGAAGAGGGAAACATTGTAGTTAATGTAAAGGCTCTTTCTTCAAACACCAAAATAAGTAAGATTATTGACCTTATTGATAATTCGGAAAATCTTAAGGCAGGAGTACAAAGCCGTGCCGAAACCTTGGCGGACAGAATTGTACCATTCAGCTTTTTAGGTTTCTTGGCTACTTTGGTTCTTACAAGGAATATTACCAAAGCTGTTTCTTTGCTTATGGTTGACTATTCCTGTGCTATCAAACTTTCTACTCCGATTGCGGTTATTTCCGCAATCAAGGAGGCGGCCGACCACGATATTACCGTTAAAGGCGGTAAGTATCTTGAGGCATATGCTCACGCAGATACCATTGTATTTGATAAAACAGGTACACTGACAAATGCCGAGCCGAAGCTTGAAAAAGTAATTTCTTTCAGTGATTATTCAGAGGAAGAAATACTCAAAATTGCAGCTTGTCTTGAGGAGCATTTCCCTCACAGCGTTGCGAATGCCGTTGTAAATGCAGCGAATGAAAGAGGATTATCTCACATAGAGGAGCACTCTGATGTTCAGTATATTGTTGCACACGGAATTGCAACCACACTGCATGGCAAAAAGGCTGTAATAGGCAGTAAGCATTTTGTAGTGGAGGACGAGCAGATTCCTGTAACCGAAGAACAGCAGAAAACTATTGATGAAAAATCAGGCGCTTGCTCTGTGCTTTATCTTGCTATCGGCGGTGTGCTTGTCGGTGCGTTATGTATAAGTGACCCACCACGAGAAGAGGCTGTGAGAGCTATTCAAATGCTTAGAAATCAGGGTATTGAAAGAGTTGTAATGCTTACCGGCGACAGTCAGAAAGCGGCTCAAATGACCGCAGAAATGCTTGGCATTACCGAATATAAATGTCAGGTACTTCCCGAGGATAAACATAAATATGTTGAAGAACTCAAGAAGAGCAGCAAGGGCGTAATTATGGTTGGTGACGGTATTAACGATACACCGGCGCTTGCGGCTGCAAATGTATCTGTTGCTATGCGAGATGCGTCTGATATTGCAAGAGAAACCGCAGATATTACAATCAAAAGCTCCGACCTTACCGAACTTGCGAGAATAAGAACAATAAGTCAGACATTAATGGATAGAATTAACCGCAATTACAGATTTATTGTAGGTTTTAATTCAGCACTGATGGCTTCGGGATTTTTAGGTCTTATTTCTCCGTCTATGTCTGCATTATTGCATAATTCTTCCACTATGCTTATTTGTGCCAAGAGTATGACTCCGCTCACAGAGAAAAAGCATAAAAGAAGAAAACCAAAAGAGAATAATTAACTTATAAAATTAACCGCTCTGTATTTTATGACCCGACCCCCAAAAGTTAGACCTAAAAAATCTAACTTTGGAGGTCGGTATTTTTATGTCAAAATACAGTTATGAATTCAAGAAGAAGGTAGTAATGGACTACATAAATGGAA
>NZ_JADNHD010000008.1:92140-119310 GCF_015553695.1 Ruminococcus sp. BSD2780120874_150323_B10 | reverse complement strand
TCGTCAGATTGCGTAAACGGAAAGTATTTGTGGGCTTTGCCCACACCCACGACCTTTGAAAAGGTCGACCAAACTTTCATAATTGCTTGATAAAGCACTCCGCTAAACCACAATTTACCCCAACTTTTGATAAAGAACCTTTATAATCACTTAGCAAAGTAGTTTGCTAAAAACTAAAGATAATCAATGTTTCACTCGTATAATCATAAAAAGCAAATGCACAACGATTAAAAACCGTTGTGCATTTTTTAAGATAATGGAAGATTTAATTATTATTAAAATTAAAGATTTGTGTAACCTATAAGGCTTAAATCAACCTCTTTAGCAACATCTCTGCCTTCACGAATTGCCCATACTACAAGTGACTGTCCTCTGTGCATATCTCCGGCTGTAAATACATTTTTAACATTTGTTGCGTGAGAGCCTTCTGCGGTTGCCACATTTGTTCTTGCGTTTACTTCAACGCCAAATGCTTTTGTAACATAACTTTCTGAACCTAAGAAACCTGCCGCAATGAGTACAAGCTCAACATCAACAGTGTATTCCGAACCCTCGACTTCTTTCATCATAAGTCTGCCTGTCTTTTCGTCCTTTTCAGGCTTTAACTTAACAAGAACAGCACCCTTAAGGTTGCCCTTGTCATCGGAGATAAATTCTTTTACCGTTGTCTGATAAACTCTTGGGTCATGACCGAATACCTCAATAGCCTCTTCCTGACCGTAGTCTGTTTTACAAACTCTCGGCCACTGCGGCCATGGATTGTCGGCAGTACGCTTGTCGGGTAATTTTGGCATCATCTCAAGCTGGAGAACTGATTTAGCGCCGTGACGAATACTTGTACCTACGCAGTCATTACCTGTATCGCCACCGCCGATAACCATAACATTTTTACCTTTAGCGGAAATATAAGTGCCGTCCTTTAAGCCGTTGTCAAGCAATGCTTTAGTAGTTGATTTAAGAAAATCAACAGCAAAGTAAATGCCTTTAGCTTCTCTGCCTTTAACCTTAATATCTCTTGGGTTGGATGCGCCGCAGCAGAGTATAACTCTGTCGTAATCGTCAAGCAATTTTTTAGCTTTTACATCTTTGCCTACATTGACGCCTGTTTTAAATTCAACGCCCTCTTCTTTCATAATAGAAATTTTACGGTCGATAACTTCTTTTTCAAGTTTCATATTCGGAATACCGTACATAAGCAAACCGCCTACACGGTCGGAACGCTCGAATACAGTAACAGAGTGACCTCTCTGATTGAGCTGGTCAGCGGCGGCAAGTCCCGAAGGACCTGAGCCGATGATTGCAATTTTTTTACCTGTTCTTACCTTTGGAGGATTTGCCTCTGCAAGTCCCTGTTCGTAAGCATTTTCGATAATGCCGTACTCGTTTGCTCTTACGGTAACAGCATCACCGTTAGCTCCGCAAGTGCAAGCCTTTTCGCAAAGGGCAGGGCAGACACGGGAGGTAAACTCCGGGAAGTTATTTGTAATTTTTAGTCTGTTATATGCCTGTTCCCAACAACCTTTGAAAATAAGGTCATTCCATTCAGGGATAAGATTGTTAAGAGGACAGCCGGAGAATGCATTGCCAATCTGCATACCTGCCTGACAGAACGGAACACCGCACTCCATACATCTTGCACCCTGCTTTTCCTGATCCTTTTTGCTTAAAGGAGTGTGAAATTCATTGTAATTTTGTATTCTTTCTTTAACTGAAAATGCCTCGGCATCTTCACGATTATAATCCATAAAACCTGTTGGCTTTCCCATTATTGTGTGCCCTCCTTACTTATTGTTGATAATCTGATAGAATGCTTCAATTTGAGCCTGTTCACTGCTAAGACCTTTTTCTTCCATAGAAGCAATCGCAGACATCATTTCTTTGTAATCGTGAGGAACGATTTTCTTGAACTTTGGAAGATACTCGTCAAAGTTATCAAGAATTTCTTTACCCTTAGTTGAGCCTGTTGCGGCTGTGTGTTCCTCAATGAGGGATTTAAGCTCTATAATATCGTACTTTTCTTTAACTTCGGAGAAGAGTACCATTTCTTTGTTAAGCTTTGTATAAAGATCTCTGTCCTCGTCAAGCACATACGCTACACCGCCCGACATACCTGCCGCAAAGTTTTTGCCTGTTTTACCGATAACTACAACTCTGCCGCCTGTCATATATTCGCAGCCATGGTCGCCCACACCCTCAACAACAGCAACAGCACCTGAGTTTCTTACGCAGAAACGCTCACCTGCAACACCGTTGATAAATGCCTTACCGCTTGTTGCGCCGTAGAAAGCAACATTACCGATGATGATATTATTTTCAGCCTTAAAGGTTGAACCCTTTGGAGGATATACAATAAGTTTACCGCCTGACAAACCTTTACCAAAGTAGTCGTTGCTGTCGCCGACAAGCTCAAGTGTAAGTCCCTTTGGAATGAAAGCACCAAAACTCTGTCCGCCAGAACCGTTACATATAATTTTAAATGTATCGTCTTCAAGCTTATCGTCAAACGCTTTTGTGATTTCAGAACCGAGAATTGTACCGAATGAACGGTCTGTATTCTTAACATCAACAGTAATTGTCTTGCTCTTACCGTTTGCAAGGTTAGACTTAAATTCCTTTAAGAGTACCTTTTCGTCAAGTGTAGAATCAAGCTTAAAGTCATAAAGATTTTTCTTTTTATATTCAATCTTATTTGAAACAAAGTCAGTGTTGAGAATATTTGAAAGGTCAACCTCGGTAGCCTGTCCCTCAATATTGTCTTTTCTCTTGATAAGGTCAATTCTGCCGACAAGCTCGTCAATAGTTTTAACACCGAGCTTTGACATATACTCTCTTAACTCCTGCGCAACAAAACGCATAAAGTTCATTACATATTCAGGCTTACCCATAAATCTCTTTCTGAGTTCAGGGTTCTGGGTAGCAACACCAAACGGGCAAGTATCAAGGTTACATACTCTCATCATAGCACAGCCGAGTGTTACGAGTGGGGCAGTGGCAAAACCGTATTCTTCAGCACCGAGAATTGCGGCAATCGCAACATCTCTGCCGTTCATAAGCTTACCGTCTGTTTCTATAACAACCTTGTTTCTCAGGTCATTCATAATAAGTGTCTGATGAGCTTCGGCAAGACCGAGTTCCCATGGAAGACCTGCATTATAGATTGAGCTTCTCGGAGCAGCACCTGTACCGCCGTCATAGCCTGAAATAAGGATAACGCCTGCGCCTGCCTTTGCAACACCTGCTGCAACTGTACCTACACCACATTCAGAAACAAGTTTTACGGAAATTCTTGCGTCTGTGTTAGCATTTTTAAGGTCATAAATAAGCTGTGCAAGGTCTTCAATTGAATAAATATCGTGGTGAGGAGGAGGGGAGATAAGAGATACACCCGGTGTGGAGTGTCTTGTCTTTGCAATCCAAGGATATACCTTTTTGCCCGGAAGATGTCCGCCCTCGCCCGGCTTAGCACCCTGTGCCATTTTAATCTGAATTTCATCGGCTGATGTAAGATATTTTGAAGTTACACCGAATCTGCCCGACGCTACCTGCTTGATAGCGGAGCAACGGTTGTCGGCTGTGCCCTTTGTGAGAAGTCTTTCAAGGCTTTCACCGCCCTCGCCCGAGTTTGACTTGCCATGAAGTCTGTTCATTGCAACAGCAAGAGCCTCGTGTGCTTCCTGTGAAATTGAACCGTATGACATAGCGCCTGTTTTAAATCTGCGAACAATTGAATCAACGCTTTCAACCTCGTCAATCGGAACAGGAGTTTCGGCATAGTTAAAATCGAAAAGTCCTCTGATATTAACAGGGTCCATTTCCTCTGAAATCATATGCGAATATTTCTTATAAAGCTCATAGTCGCCTGTTCTTGTTGACTGCTGGAGCATATAAATTGTCTGTGGGTTGTAGAGGTGTTCTTCCTTACCGCTTCTGAACTTATGACTGCCTCTTGATTCAAGCTCAGGATTTGTGCTGAGTCCGAGTGGGTCAAAAGCAGATGTGTGAAGTCTGTCAACATTCTTTTCAATATCCTTTAATGTGATACCGCCTATTCTGCTGACTGTGCCTGTAAAGTAATTGTCAATAACATCTTTGCCGATACCGATTGCCTCGAAAATTTGTGAGCCATGGTATGACTGGATTGTTGAAATACCCATTTTAGATGCAATCTTAACTATGCCATGAAGAATAGCGTCATTGTAGTCATTAACAGCCGCATAGTAATCCTTGTCGAGAAGGTCATCTGCGATAAGCTCGTGGATAGTTTCCTGCGCAAGGTATGGGTTAATAGCACTTGCACCGTAGCCAAGAAGTGTAGCAAAATGATGTACCTCTCGTGGCTCGCCGCTTTCAAGAATGATAGCGCATGATGTTCTTTTCTTTGTAACAACTAGGTGCTGGTGAACTGCCGAAACCGCAAGCAATGACGGAATAGCAAGGTGGTTTTCGTCAACGCCACGGTCCGAGAGGATGATGATGTTTGCACCCTCGCTGAAAGCCTTGTCTGTTTCAATGAAAAGTCTGTTGATAGCCTTTTTAAGGCTTGTGTTTTTATAGTAAAGGATCGGAACGGTGGCAACCTTAAAGCCGTTGATATGCATATTTTTGATTTTAAGAATATCCGTAGAAGTAAGAATTGGATTATGAATCTTAATTACCTTACAGTTTTCCGGCTTTTCTTCAAGAATGTTGCCGTCCTCGCCGATATAAATTGTTGTTGATGTTACAACTTCCTCACGAATTGCATCAATAGGTGGGTTTGTAACCTGTGCGAAAAGCTGCTTAAAGTAGTTGAAAAGCGGTTGCGGCTCTTTTGAAAGTACGGCAAGAGGACTGTCTGTACCCATTGCCGAAATCGGCTCGCTTGCATTTTTAGCCATAGGGAGGATAGATGTCATAACCTCTTCATATGTATAGCCAAACGCTTTCTGGAGGCGCTGTCTTTCTTCATAAGAATGTTCCTCAACCTTTACATTAGGAATCTTGAGGTCTTTAAGACGAACAAGGTTGCTGTCAAGCCATTCGCCGTACGGCTGTTTTGATGCATAATATTCCTTAAGCTCGTCATCGTCGATAAGTTTGCCCTGTACAGTATCTACAAGGAGCATTTTACCGGGACGAAGTCTTTCCTTAGTGACAATCTTTGCGGGGTCAATAGGAAGTGCACCGACTTCTGATGAAAGAATAAGGTTGTTATCGTCTGTAATGTAGTATCTTGACGGACGAAGACCGTTTCTGTCAAGTACCGCACCCATAATATCACCGTCAGAGAAAAGAATTGATGCAGGTCCGTCCCACGGCTCCATCATTGTTGCGTAATACTGGTAAAAATCTTTCTTTTTCTGAGAAATTGTGTGGTTTCTGTCCCAAGGCTCAGGAATTGTAATCATAACGGCAAGAGGAAGCTCCATACCGCTCATTACTAAAAATTCAAGTGTGTTGTCGAGCATAGCCGAGTCTGAACCCTCGGTGTTTACAACAGGAATAACCTTGTCGAGGTCGCCTTTGAGGTGCTCCGACTTCATTGTTTCTTCACGGGCAAGCATTTTGTCTGCGTTGCCCCTGATTGTATTGATTTCACCGTTGTGAACAATCATTCTGTTTGGATGAGCTCTCTGCCAGCTTGGGTTTGTGTTGGTAGAAAATCTTGAGTGAACCATAGCAATGGCTGACTCATAATCGGGGTCTTGCAGGTCGGTAAAGAATCTTCTTAACTCGCCTACAAGGAACATACCTTTATATACAATAGTTCTGCTTGAGAGAGAAACTACATATGTATCTTCGTTGCTCTGCTCAAATACTCGTCTTGCAACATAAAGTTTACGGTCAAAAGGCAAGCCTTTCTTAACACCTTTCGGACGCTTGATAAAGCACTGCATAATGTGAGGCATACATTCAACTGCTCTTTTGCCAAGCACATCAGGGTTAGACGGAACATTTCTCCAACCGAGAATCTCAAGTCCCTCTTTTTCCGCAATAATTTCAAACATTTTTTTAGCCTGATTTCTTGCAAGCTCGTTTTGAGGGAAGAAGAACATACCTACAGCATAATCTCTCTCCGCAAGAAGCTTGATTCCGAGATCTCTCTGGGCTACTTTTTTGAAAAACTTGTGTGAAATCTGGAGCAAAATACCTACGCCGTCACCTGTTTTGCCTTCGGCGTCTTTACCTGCTCTGTGCTCAAGGGTTTCTACTATAGTAAGAGCATTTGCAACCGTATCGTGAGTTTTGATACCGTTAATGTTTACAACCGCACCTATACCGCAGTTGTCGTGCTCAAACTGAGGAGAGTAAAGTCCCTTAAAGTCTTGTCTGTTTGAGATTTGTTCCAATTTAATTCACCCTTTCCCGCTCAATTCTTCAACATTTGTTCTACACAGCATACTATATAATATAGTATAGTAAATGGAGTACGATAAATGGATTGAGCTGTTAAATACATTTTATATTTTTGCTAAAACATATTAATTATATGTAAAATGTATGCTTTGAAATATTCTGTCGCAAAACAGCACATTTGCAATAACTTTATTATATAGCCTGTTACTATAGTTGTCAATAGAAAAATGCAACTTTTTTATAACAAACTTTCATATTTTTCAAGAAACCCGACAAAAAGTCAATAAACTAATGTTTAAAAGTAGAATAAGTGCAGGAAAATTACTTAAACTTGCAAAAGCTGAAATATTTTCTAAAAAATTTTTTAAAAAGCTATTGACAAATAACGCAAAAGGGTTTATACTACAGTCAATGACAAACAGCAAGGGCGCTGTGAGCCGAAAGGTTCGCAGTGCCTTTTTGTTTTCTAAAAAAATGATTTCATTAAAAACGGATAGGAGAGATTAAAATGGCAAAAGTTCCTGAATTATTTGGCAGTATGGTATTTAACGATCAAATGATGCTTGAGCGTCTTCCTAAGGCTACTTACAAGGCACTTAAGAAAACAATCCAGAATGGTGAGCCTCTCGACGAGAGCGTAGCTAATGTAGTTGCAAGCGCAATGAAAGATTGGGCTATCGAAAAGGGCTGCACACACTATACACACTGGTTCCAGCCAATGACAGGTATCACAGCAGAAAAGCATGACAGCTTTATCACACCGAACGGTGACGGTCAGGTTATCATGGAGTTTTCAGGTAAAGAGCTTGTAAAGGGCGAGCCTGATGCATCTTCTTTCCCAAGCGGCGGTATTCGTGCTACTTTTGAGGCAAGAGGTTATACAACTTGGGACCCGACTTCATATGCTTTTGCTAAGGACGGTACACTTTACATTCCTACAGCATTCTGTTCATACACAGGTGAGGTCCTCGATAAGAAAACACCTCTTCTTCGTTCAATGGAGAGAATCAGCACAGAGGCTTGCAAAGTTCTTAATCTTCTCGGCAAAACAGATGTTACGAGAGTTACAACAACAGTAGGTCCTGAGCAGGAATACTTCCTTATAGATAAAGATGTTTATGACCAGAGAAAAGACCTTATCTACACAGGCAGAACACTCTTTGGTGCAAAAGCTCCTAAAGGACAGGAACTTGACGACCATTACTTCGGCGCAATCAAGACAAGAGTTGCAGCTTTCATGGCTGACCTTGATAATGAGCTTTGGAAACTCGGTATTCTTGCTAAGACAAAGCACAACGAGGTTGCTCCTTCTCAGCACGAGCTTGCTCCTATTTTTACAACTACAAATATCGCAACCGACCACAACGAACTTACAATGGAGGTTATGAAGAAGATTGCTGAAAAGCACGGTCTTGTTTGCCTCCTTCACGAAAAGCCTTTTGCAGGTGTAAACGGTTCAGGTAAACACAACAACTGGTCAATTTCTACTAATACAGGTGAAAATCTCCTTGATCCGGGTAAAACACCTGAAAACAATATTCAGTTCCAGCTCTTCCTTGCAGCTATCGTAAAGGCTGTACACGAGTATCAGGATCTTTTAAGAATCTCTGTTGCATCGGCAGGTAACGACCATCGTCTTGGCGCTAACGAAGCACCGCCTGCAATCATTTCAATGTATCTCGGTGATGACCTCGGCGCATTGGTTGAATCAATCATCAATGGTACAGAGTATATAAGCAAGGGCAAGGTTAAGATGTCAACAGGTGTTGATGTTCTTCCTGACTTCAAGAAAGACACATCAGACCGTAACAGAACATCACCGTTTGCTTTCACAGGTAACAAGTTTGAGTTCAGAGCACTCGGTTCGGCTCTCAACATTGCTTGTCCTAACATAATGCTTAACACAATGGTTGCCGAGGAACTTTCAGAGTTCTATGATGAGTTGAAAGACGCATCCGATCTTGACGCAGCGGTTAAGGCTCTTATTAAAAAGACATTTACAGAGCATCAGGCAATTATCTTCAACGGCAACAACTATGCACCTGAATGGGTTGAAGAGGCAGAGAAGAGAGGTCTTCTTAACCTTAAATCACTTCCTGATGCAGTTGAGCATTACATTGATCAGAAGAATATTGACCTCTTTACAAAGAACAAGATTTATTCTGTAGATGAAATTCATGCAAGATATGAGATTGAGCTTGAAAACTATGCTAAGATTATCAATATCGAAGCACTTACAATGATTGATATGGCTAAAAAAGATATGATTCCTGCCGTTACTTCATATGTAAGAGAGCTTACAGATACAGCGCTTGCTAAGAAAGCTCTTTCAGACGCAATCCCAACATCAGTTGAGGAAGACCTCATTACAAGTCTTTCAAACAAACTTGTTTGCTTCAGCAAAAAGACAGCAGAGCTTGAGAACGCTGTTATCGGCGCAAGCGAATATGAGGGCGATGTTCTTGCTTATGCTAAGTATTACAGAGAGAGCGTATTCTCGGTAATGACTGAACTTCGTGCAATCGGCGACGCTATGGAAACAGAAACAGCCGCTGATTACTGGCCATATCCTTCATACGGCGAAATGCTTTACGGTGTATGATCGATTGACTGATTTTTAAATTTTTAATTTGGTGACACAATGGCGTGTAACAAACAGACAAAAACTGTTTGGTACACGCCATTTTTGTTATTTTAAAAAAGGGGAGATCTATATGGCAGATATGATTTTTGGCAGTACAGGCGTATGGTATATGATAGGCGCCTTGCTCGTATTCTTTATGCAATGTGGTTTTGCGATGGTAGAAACCGGTTTTACAAGAGCGAAAAACGCCGGTAATATCATTATGAAAAACCTGATGGACTTCTGTATCGGTACAGTAGTATTCAGTTTGCTTGGTTTTGGACTTATGATGTCGGAAAACTATATTGCAGGTTTCATCGGCGTTCCTAATCTTACAATGTTTACAGATTGGGCAAGCTTTGATTGGAACTCATTTGTATTCCAGCTTGTATTCTGTGCTACAGCCGCAACAATTGTTTCCGGTTCTATGGCAGAGCGTACAAAGTTCTCTGCATACTGTGTTTACAGTGCAGTAATTTCATTGGTTGTTTATCCTATCGAGGCAGGTTGGGTATGGAACGGCCAGGGTTGGCTTGCACAGCTCGGTTGTATTGACTTTGCAGGTTCAATCGTAATTCATATGGTTGGCGGTATCTCTGCTCTTGTAGGCGCAATCATTCTCGGACCTCGTATTGGTAAGTATGGTAAAAACGGTAAGGTAAACGCTATCCCGGGTCACAGCATCACACTCGGTGCTTTAGGTGTATTCATTCTTTGGTTTGCTTGGTACGGCTTTAACGGTGCTGCTGCAGAAGACGGTTCAAGACTCGGTCAGATCCTTCTTACAACAACAATCGCTCCGGCTGTTGCTACAGTAACATGTATGCTCTTTACTTGGATTAAGAACGGTAAGCCTGATGTTTCAATGTGTCTTAACGCTTCACTTGCAGGTCTTGTTGCAGTAACAGCAGGTTGTGCAGATGTTGATGCTATCGGTTCTGCAATCATCGGTATTGTTTCAGGTATACTCGTAGTAGTTGCAGTAGAATTTGTTGATATTAAACTCAAGATAGATGACCCGGTTGGTGCATTCTCAGTACATGGCGTAAACGGTATGTGGGGCGGCCTTGCAGTAGGTCTTTTTGCAACAGGCAACGGTCAGGACGGTATCACAGGTCTTTTCTACGGCGGCGGTTTTGCACAGCTCGGTAAGCAGGCTCTCGGTATCCTTTGCGTAGCATCTTGGACAATCGTTTGTATGATTATCGTATTTACAATCATCAAAAAGACAATCGGTCTTCGTGTAACTAAGGAAGAAGAAATGAAGGGCCTTGATATTTGCGAGCACGGTCTTGTAAGCGCATATGCAGACTTTATGCCAATCGGCGTTGGTACAGCTTCACTTGACGAAACATTTGATGTTGAGGGCAATGTTCCTGTAACTAAGGCAGTTCCTGTTCAGCTTGCAGGCAAGTATGATATGGCTACCGACGGTACAAAGATTACTAAGATTGATATTCTCCTTAAGCAGTCAAAACTTGAGGCACTCAAGGAAGAAATGGATAAACTCGGTATTACAGGTATGACAGTATCACAGGTACTCGGTTGCGGCGCTCAAAAGGGTAAGGCAGAGTATTACCGTGGTGTTGCTATTGAAAGTAATCTTCTTCCTAAGATGAAGGTAGAAATCGTAGTTTGCAAAGTTCCTGTAAAGGCTGTTGTAGATGCCGCTGTAAAGGCACTCTATACAGGTCATATCGGTGACGGCAAGATCTTCATTTATGATGTTGAAGATGTTGTAAAAGTAAGAACCGGTGAAACAGGTTATGATGCAATGCAGGATATTGAGTAATCCTATTAAAATTACCTATCCTTTTTAATTCACATAAACCGAGAGGGTCGACACGAGAAATTGTGTCGGCCCTTTTGGCATAACGCACATCAAAACAGCACCGCTTTTTTTGATGTGTCCCCAAAAAGTCAGACTAAGAATCTAACGGTTTAGAGGTCACATCACTTTGTCGGTGCTGTAGTTTTATGTTTATAGATTTATAATATATCTCCGCCGATGGATTTTGAAAAGGCTTTATAAATGTCTTTTGCATTGTTTTCGCATAATATCCATAGCTTAATATAAGCAGAAATCGGAGTGACAGTAGTGAGTACCTGAATGCCTAATTTTGAATAAAGTTCTTTGCTTTCGTAAAAAAATCCTGTCTCACTGCCTGTTAAAAATACAGGAATGTTAAATTGTTTGGCTGTATTGCAGAATTTCTCCAAATCTTTGCTTGCGGTATTTACAGTTCCCGAATGATAGCTTTCCATCAATACGGCTTTAATATTCTTATTAAGCTGCGGATAAGCCATTCCCACATACGGTGTAATTTTAAGTACAGGGGAAGTTGATTTGAAAACAGGCATATTCTCAAATTTTATTTCATCTTGCTTTTCTGTATAATTGATATTTTTAATAAAATTGCCGTTAATGATTTCACCGTAGTAAATATTATTAACGCTTTCGATTTTATCCGAATAAGCAAGGTGTTTTTGCAGGCGAGAGGCACGGTGAATGTTTGCATGCTCGCCGTTATTTTTGTATGCGACAAATACGCCTTTATTATCGCCTGATTTAATGAAATCCACGGCAGCGGAAAAATTCTCGAGTCCGTTTGATTTTTCGCTCTCGAGCGGATAATTTGCAGACACAAGCACAATAGGAGTATTACACAAGCCGAACATATAAGAAAGCACAGCGGAAGTGTATTGCAGTGTATCTGTACCATGGGTAACAATGATGCCGTCATAATCATTTATATTTTCTTTGACGGAATTATAAAGTAAATTAAAATACTCGCCGTTTAAGTTTTCGCTAAGTACCGTGTAAGGAGAGATCGCATCGAATTCAGCATAACCTCCGTTTTGTTTGTACATTTCGATTAACTTGTAACGGGTGCTTGAATCGGGAGAAATTACACCGTCATTGTAGCAGCTGCCTATAGTTCCGCCTGTAAAAACAACTAAAATTTTCATACAGCACCTCCGATTATTTCTTTTTATATTGTACCATATTTATTCGGAAAAATCAGCCTTTGCTGAAAACAGACTTTTACTTAGCTTTCTTTCCTGTGAAGAGTAAATTCCCGATTTGCCCGACGCTATAAAACTTATCAGACTTGCAAATACAAAATAAGGCGCGGCTTCGGCGCCGAAAAGCTCAATACCGAGCATAATTGTGGTAATCGGTGTGTTTGCGGCAGAACCGAACACGCAGATTAAGCCAATTGCTGCAAGAAAACTCGGTTCAATGCCGAATAAATTTGCATACCAGCCGCCGAATGACGCCCCTATGTCAAACAATGGAGTTACTTCACCGCCTTGAAATCCTGCTCCGAGTGTGAGCGCTGTCAAAATGAATTTTACGGGCATATCGTACCAATTTGCATTGCCCTCGAATGCGGTTGTTTGCTGCCAAGTGCTAAGTCCTTCATATTTGTTGAGATTTAATAAAATGATTAGCAATGTGACAACAACAGAGCCTGCCAATGCAGAGAGAACGGTATTTTTAAAAATTTTTGCGTATAATAATTTTAAATATTTGACCGCAAGAGCAAATAATTTTCCGAGAAGTCCGAAAAATACAGATGCGGAAACAAATATCAATATAAGTTTAAAATCAAAGTTAGGAACGCTTGCGATAGTATGTACTTCGTGTGTTGCGCCGAGCAAAAGCGTAACAGCATTTGCCAGATAAGATGATAAAAAGCATGGAATAACAGCACTTGCGGAAAGCTGACCTATGCAGCAAACTTCCATACCGAAGAATGCACCTGCAAGCGGAGTGCCGAATACGGAGCCGAATGCCGAACTTAATCCGCTTAAAATGATAGTTTTTCTGTCCTCTTTTTTAAATCCGAACTTGTCGGCAACATTGCTTGTAAGAGTGCCGCCGATTTGAACGGCAGTGCCCTCTCTGCCTGCCGAGCCGCCCGAAAAGTGTGTCAGCAGTGTAAAGAAGAATGTAAGAACTGCAAGCCTTTTAGGTACTTTTATACCCTCGTTTGCACTCTGAATTATAAGATTGTTGCCTTTTGAGGACTCACCGCCGTATTTCTTATATACAAAAGCGGTAAGCATACCCGAAAGTGGCAAGAACCATATGCAATAAGGGAAATACTCCCTGAATACGGACGATAATCCGAGCATTTTTAAAAACACGAAAGAAATTACGCCCATAACAACGGCACAGCAAAGAGATGCCGTCAATACCTTGAAATCAACAAACTTTCTTTTCATAATTCACCTCAAAATTTTGTAATAAAAATGGCATAAAAAAAGCCAATGCCCCTGTATAAAACAGAAGTCATCAGCAAAAGCGGTTTCGGAAAAATCCGTGGGAGAACCTCATTCCCATACATATATTGTGCATTTATGGATATAGTATATACTGTACCGACAAAAAATGCAAGAGCCAAAAATAAATTTAAAAAATTTAAAAATAGGTGTTGACAAATAGAGGAAGATGTTGTATTATAATTATGCAAAAGGTTAGTGACAACTAACTAAAGCAAGAATCTTTCCATTATTGTAATTGTGCCTCTATAATTACAGAAATAAATGTAAATCAACGCCTGTAAGGGCGTTAATTATGAAATAATAGTTAGTTAAAGCTAACTAAAAGGAGTATTATGTCTGAAGAAATTTTAGTCCGCCACTGCTCACCGACATTGGCAAATATAAAAACAGGAAATTTGGTTAATTGCCGAATTGACAGCGTATATAGGCTGAAAAAAGATATTATCTCCCTAAACTCTGTTCTCAACGCAAAAGGTGTGTCAATCCGTGTACTGTACTGTTCGTCCGAAAGAGCGTTGATTTATGTTTATCGTCCGGAAAAATTAAACGCAGATATGCAAAACGGCAAAAACAAAAAGTTTTTAAATTCAATAGGGTATAGAGGAACTACCAATGATGAGCTTATAAACGAGCTTTCGGCAAGAGTTTATTCTTGCGGCGGATTTCCTCACGAGATAGGATTGTTTTTAGGCTATCCGATTGATGATGTAATAAGTTTTATTGAAAATAAAGGAAAAAACTTTAAATGCTGCGGATGTTGGAAAGTATATCACAATGAAGATAATGCTAAAAAGACATTTGAAAAGTACAAAAAATGTACTAATATATACTGCAAAAAATATTTGCAGGGTTCGTCGCTTAAACGACTTACCGTATAAATTTACAAAGGAGTAATTAATTTATGAGTAAAATAGCAGTAGTGTTCTGGAGTGGAACAGGCAACACAGAGGCAATGGCTGACGCTGTTGCAGAGGGTGCAAAAGGCGCAGGCGCAGAGGTTTCTGTATTTAATGTAACAGATTTTTCTGCAGATAAAGTAGACGAATTTGACGCAATTGCATTCGGTTGCCCGGCAATGGGTGCCGAAACACTCGAGGACAGCGAGTTTGAGCCTGTTTTCAATGAATGTGAACCAAAGCTCAACGGTAAGAAGATTGCCCTCTTCGGCTCATACGGCTGGGGTGACGGCGAATGGATGAGAACATGGGAGGAAACCTGTAATTCGGCAGGCGCAGTTCTCACAGCAGAAAGTGTTATCTGCAATGATGCTCCCGATGACGAAGCCACGGCAAACTGTAATGCACTCGGTGCAGCACTTGCAGGCTGATAAATTAACCAATCCCTTATACATTTCATATTTTTTCTTAAAGACTGCCGCTTGTAATGAGCGGCAGTTTTTAATTGTAAAAAGTTTATTTAAAAGTGTAATTAGGGTTTAACAGAATACTTCGTCAGTCAATTATAAAAGTTTGGTCAACCTTTTCAAAGGTTGTGGGCAAAGCCCACAAATACTTTCCGTTTATGCAATCTAACGATAGCTGAACAG
Source organism: Ruminococcus sp. BSD2780120874_150323_B10 (assembly GCF_015553695.1). Classification (NCBI taxonomy): domain Bacteria; kingdom Bacillati; phylum Bacillota; class Clostridia; order Eubacteriales; family Oscillospiraceae; genus Ruminococcus; species Ruminococcus sp. BSD2780120874_150323_B10. The sequence continues at coordinate 104,512 of NZ_JADNHD010000008.1, read as the reverse complement.
CCACACTGTTTGTGCCCGATAAATTGTAATATCGGAAGATATTATGGGCTTTGTTCAAACCTGCAAGTCTTTAAAAGCCTTGACCTAAATTTTTTATTATTTCACTTAACTCGTGTGATGAATCATAATTCCATATAATAAGGGTTGTCACACAAGCCTGTGGCAACCCTTATATTTTATTCTTCCATTTGTTTTCCTAAAAAAGCGGCTGCTGAATGAGCAAGTTTAACCTCTGTTTCAGTAGGAACTTTATTATCTTCGCCCATCAGCATTACAACTGCACCTGTAACATCGCCTGCGGCAATAATAGGGTATATGACTGCCGCTCTGTGTTCCACACCTTCAACCGGTTGAATATCACCGACCGTTGCCTGTGTTGCAGTATAACTTTTACGGCTTTCCATATAATTTTCAAGAACAGGTGAAACCCGTCGTTCAAGTAATTCTCTTTTAGATACTCCCGATGCGGCAATAACATGGTCTTTGTCGCAAATAATAACGGGTAAACCGCTTACTCTTGAGAGAACTTCCGCATATTGTGAGGCAAATGCCGATAATTCTCCTACAGGTGAATATTTTTTAAATATAACTTCGCCGTCGGTAGCAGTATATATCTCAAGCGGGTCGCCCTCACGAATACGCAGGGTGCGACGAATTTCTTTTGGTATAACAACACGACCGAGGTCGTCAATTCTTCTGACAATACCTGTTGCCTTCATATCAAAACTCCCCTGAATTTGTAATATTTGCAAAATATTGCATTAATATTGTTTGACTTGTAATCTCTTTTATTCCGCTTTTTTACAAAATAAAGCCGTTTTGATTTTGTTAATTTATGGGAAAATAAAAGTGTAGAATTTTTATTACTACACCTGAGCTTGTAAAATAAAGTGTGTAAGTTAGAAAAATAACTTGCACACTTTTTGTATTTGGGAAAAAGTGTGCTACAATGAAAGAAAGGAATGAACGAAATGGTAAAAAAGAGAGAAAGCACACCGGGCGAGAACCTCGCAAAGCAAATTATTGAACAGTACAATCCAAAAAGCGTAGCCGATATCTCGGATGACACCGGCAAGCTCGAAGGCTTCAACAACAAGATCAAGGTCGCTAAACGAATCGGCTACGGTTACCTTGATTCGCTATCTTTCTATTCCTTCTGTCCGTTCACCATTCCACAAAAAATCTTGATGAGGGATTATTAATTAATTCGGAAAATAATAATAAAGCGGTTTCGGTTGAATGGGACGGAAAGAACATAGTATTGTAAAATTAAATATAATTTTGGCTTTTGACAATAAAACCTAAATGGGTATATCGGATATGCATTGTATGAGTGACGATTATTTGGTGCAGGAGCTTATTGATGAACAAAAATCAAATAAAATAAATCAATAAGTAATTGTAAAATGTATAAATATGTGTTATAATCGATAGCACAATAATGAGTTTAAAGCAAAATTAATATATTTGATAAAGTTAATATGTGTTTTACGGAAAGGAAGATTCTTGTGAAATATCATAAGCTGTTGGAAAATGCCAAGAAGCCGAAGGGCTTTTGGGGCAAAAAAATGATTAGTTCCATGAATGAAGGACATTACGAGCTTACCGGTTGGGCGCTTGATCATATAAATTTTGAAAGACATTATCGTGTGCTTGATGTTGGCTGCGGCGGCGGTCTTACCGTGTCACGAATAGCAGAGAGAATCGGTAACGGCAAGGTTTACGGAATAGATTATTCTGCGCTTTGTATCAAACATTCAAAGGCACAGAACAGAAAAAACATTCTCTGTAATAAGGTTAAAATCGTACTTGCCTCGGTTTCGTCTTTGCCGTTTGAGGATTGCAGCTTTGATGTTGTAACTGCGGTAGAAACCTATTACTTCTGGCCGGACAAACTTAATGATTTAAAAGAAATTTATAGAGTGTTAAAGCAAAACGGCAGGATTATGCTTGTATTTGAAATGCTGAAAACTCCCGAAGAACCTGATAAATGGAAGGCTGTAGAGGACAAGGTAGGCATAAAAACAGTGACAGAGGAGGAGATACGGGAAATGCTTGCAAAGGCAGGCTTTGAAGACATTGAAACCCATAAAAAGGACGGCACTACATGGCTTTGTGCCATCGGTGTCAAAAAATAAATAAAAGCAGGTGAATATATGAAGGCTTTAATTACAGGAGCAAGTTCGGGGATTGGTAAGGAAATTGCGAGAATCTTGGCTGCAATGGGGTATGATTTGATAGTTGCGTCAAGAAACTATGATAAGCTGACAGAGCTTAAGGCTGAACTTAAAAATGTAAATGTCAGAGTAATCACCATTGATTTGTCACGGGAACAAGACGCTATTGATTTGTATGAGCATTTAAAAGACGAGGATATAGATTTTCTCGTTAATAATGCAGGCTTTGGCGCATATGGCAGATTTTTGGATGTACCGCTGAAAAAAGAGCTTGATTTAATTCACACAAATATAAGTGCAGTGCATATTCTGACAAAATGCTTTTTGCGGGATATGGTTAAGAAAAATAAAGGCTACATACTTAATGTAGGCTCGTCAGCGGGCTTTTTGGCGGGTCCGACTTTTTCAAGTTATTATGCATCAAAAAATTATGTTGTAAGGCTTACAGAGGCTGTTCACGAAGAACTGAGGCGACAGGGCAGTAATGTTAAAATTTCCGTGCTTTGTCCCGGTCCTGTGAATACTAATTTTAATAATGTTGCGGATGTAAAGTTTTGCCTTAACGGACTTTCGCCGGATTTTGTAGCTAAGTATGCGATTGAGAAAACTATGAAAGGCAAAATGGTTATTATTCCCGGCTTTACAATGAAAGTAGCAAAAGTTGCTCAACGGTTTGTGAGTGAAAATATGCTTACACGCATTTCCTACAATGTGCAGAGCAAAAAAGAGGGACAAAGGTCAGATACCGAACAAAAAAATTTTAATAAAGCAGAACACGCTTAAAAAGGAGCGGAGAAAATATGAAAAGATTTGTATTATTAATGTTTACGGTTCTTTTCATAATTTTCTCCGCTGTTTCTGTTTTTGCCGCCGATACAAACGGCGTAGCTTTCAAAACAGAAGATATAAATTGTGATAAAGGCAGAATTTTTAAGGTTGATGTAAAAGCAAAATCGTCCGAAAAAATTTCTGCCGTATTATTAAAATTTACTTATGACAGAAATATAATAGAATACCGTTCAATCAGCACCGATTCGGACAGTCTGGCTTATGCTTATGATAACGGAAGTACATTAAATGTATCTTACCTTTGCAAAGACGGCCAAAATATTGATAATGACACGGTAATACTTACTTTAGAATTTAAGGCAACAGCCGAAGGTCAGAGTAATTTGCAATATACAGCCTATGACTGTGTTAATTCTTCGGCAGAAAGCGTTGAAATTTCGCAATGTTCAAGCGGTAAGGTAAGTGTTACAAAACAAGGCAGTGAAAAATCAAATGATAATGAAAAATCGGATACAACGGAATATAAATCCGAAAGCAATGAAAGTACAGGAAATTCAGAAAAAAGCAGTATTGACGAACTCGGTTCATTAAACGGCAAATTTTCAGACAACACTGTATTTATGCTTATAGTAGGAGTTATTTGCGGACTTGCTGTCGGTGTTTTGTGTTTTGTGCTGTATTTATCTGTGATAAAGCGGAAAAATAAGGCAAAAGAGGAAAAAGACAGGCATTAACTTGACATAACACCGATTATGCTATAAAATTTAATTTGAACTTAATATTTGTTATGGTTTATTCATTTAATTAATAGGGAAGACGGTGCAAGTCCGTCACAACCGCCATTACTGTAAATAGTTATAGCCTTGGCTCATGCCATTGGGAAACCGAGAAGGCGCCTGGCTGCTTTAATGCAGACTGTAAGTCAGGAGACCTGCCATAACATAGTTTGAAAAACTTTCTTGGGCAGTGGGAGAATAGTTATTGGGTAAATTATTACCCTTTATATAGCTATGCCTCTTTTAAGGGGCTATTTTTTATTTAAGGAGAATGTTTATGAAAACAACAGCAAAATTTATTTCTGCTTCACTTGCTACTTTGCTTGTTTCTGCATCTGCAGTTACGGCATTTGCGGCAGAAACAAAAGACATTACAGTTTCACTCCGTATTGAGGGTGTGAATTCTTGTGTGCTTTATGACAATTATGAAATTCCACAAGGCAGCACGGCAGCTGACTTAATTCAGTATGCAGACAAGCTTTCTGATGATGTTACGGTAACAGGCGCCGAAAATAATTACATAACAGATGTAAACGGCGAAAAAGCAGGCAAATTCGGCGGCTGGGACGGCTGGCAGTATATTGTAAATTCAGTTTCACCAAATGTTGGCGTAGGTGATTACACACTTAGCGACAATGATACAGTTGTTCTTTATTACGGTGACTTTCCTTGTCTTCTTCCGCAGATTGACACTTCGGCATTAAACAGTGACGGCAAAATCAGTTTTAATGCAGAGTCAACTACATATGACAGCGACTGGAATCCGACTGTAAGCACAGTTGCTATTGCAGATATGACAGTTACTTTTGACGGTCATACTTATACAACAGATGAAAACGGTACAATTTCACTTAGCAAGGCTGATTTTACATCAGGTGAGCACAGTGTTCAGGTTGAAAAGAAAAATTCAAACGGTGCTCCTGCCGTACTTCGTTATGCTGACGACTTTACAGTTAATATTGCAAGAGAAAACACAATTAATGTAAATCTTAGAATTGAAGGTCCGGAGGCTTGCTACCTTAAAGACACATTCGAAATTGCAAAGGACAGCAATGTCGGTCAGCTTATCTCATATGCAGACGAAGTTTCTGATAATATCGAAGTAGTAGGTGCAGATGCAGGCTATATTACAGAGGTAAACGGCATTGCAGCAGGTTCATTTGGCGGCTGGGACGGCTGGTATTATGCTGTAAACAGCGTAGTTCCTAATGTAGGAGTAAGCGATTATACACTTAATAATAATGATACAGTAGTTCTTTATTACGGTGAGTATCCATGCTACCTCCCGATTGCAGATACTTCATTGCTTACAAGCGAAGGTAAAATTACATTTACAGCAAAGGCTACATTCGGTGACGCTGTTCTTCCTATCGACAATATGACAGTATATTTTGACGGAAAAGAATACACAACAGATTACAATGGCGTAGTTGTAATTGATAAGGATCAGCTTACATTCGGTTCTCACAGCTTACAGGTTGAAAAGTACGGTTACAGCGGTGCTCCTGCAGTTCTCAGATACGCTGATGATTACACAGTATTTGTAGATACAAAGATTATTAACGATGTAAACCTTGACGGTGAGGTTGATATTAACGATGTAACACTTATTCAGACAAGCCTTTGCGTCGATACTGTTCTTACAGATGAGCAGAAAAGAATTGCCGATATTGACAAAGACGGTAAGGTTGATGTAAATGATGTTACAGCACTTCAGACAATTCTATCTGGTGAAACAGAATAATTCTAATAAGGAATGATAATTATGCTGAAAAAACTGACAGCTTTACTTATATGCGCAGTAATGTTATCTTTATCGGTAACGGTAAATGCGGCTGAAAACTACACAAAAGAAGATATTTCAAAAACTATAGACGGAATTATCTCGTATAAATCGGCAATTTTAAAGGCTGACGATACAGCTTCGTTTGTACAAAAACTTTCTGAAACCACAGATAATTCTGAAACACAGTGGTATATTATTTCTTTGTCAAAATACGGTACAGATGTAACTGCTGTACAAAGTTCTATGATAAAATCTGCCGAAAAGTTATATAAATCAAAAAGCAAAGCTACAGATTTTCAGCGTACCTCACTTGCACTTTATGCCTGCGGACTTAATCCTGAAAATATCAACGGCAAAAATTTGCTCAGTGACGGAGTTTATAACAGTGAAAATGTGAACAAGCAAGGCATAAATGCATATGTTTATGCCTTGCTGTCACTCGACTGTGCAAATGCAAAAGTTCCGAGTGAAGCAAAATATGACAGAGAATATTTTATTAAAAAAATTATAGGCTTACAGCTTTCGGACGGTGGTTTTACACTTATGGGAAAGTCTGCCGATACCGATGTTACCGCAATGTGCTTACAGGCACTTGCTCCTTATAAATCTGACAGTACGGTAAAAGAATCTATTGACAGAGCACTTAATGTTTTGTCAAAAAAGCAAAATGAAAAAGGCGGATATTCTTCTTTCGGCACAGTAAATTCCGAGAGTGTTTCCCAAGTTATTTCTGCGCTTGTTGCACTCGATATAGATGTGCAGTCGGATTCAAGATTTATTAAAAACGGCAACACTCTTGTTGACAATCTCATGACTTTCAAAAATTCAGACGGCGGTTTTTCTCATATTGAAAACGGAAAATCGAATAATATTGCGTGTTATCAGGCATTAAACTCACTTGTTGATTTATATAAATATATGTCAAAGGGCAATACCGAGATTTTTGAATTTGACGATACAAAGAAAAATAATTCTAATAGCGAAAATTCCCGACAGAACACTGAAAATTCAAACACAGACAGTTCTGAGGTTAATATAGACAGCAACAATAAAAATAATTCTGTAAATACAGGTGATATTACAGAAAAACATAATTCGCAAGTTGATGAAGAACAGCAGGAAACAACTGTAAATCCCGAATCCAATAATGCGGAAAATTATGATGATCAGGTAATGGCTTTGGCAGATGACAATTACGAGCCTTTTACGCTTGCATCTACTCCGGATTCCGTAGCGGCGGCAAATTCGGATGACGACAATAATTTTATTTTCTATGTTTCTCTTATCGGACTTGTAGCAGTAGCGGCTGTGCTTTTAATTATAAGATTAACAGTGCTGAAAAAAGACGGTGAGCCGTTCAGATTATTCGGCAAAAGAAAAGGTGACAAATAATGAAATTAAAACTTTTATTACTTGTATTGATAATTACTGCTGTGCTATGCGGCTGTTCGGTTCAGACTCCCGATGACTACTATTCCTCTTCATCTCAAAAAGAGGGAATAGAGGTTACTTTTTCAATCAACTGCTCAACCATTTTAAATAATATGGATCAGCTTGAAAGCGGTCTTGAAAGCTATGTTCCGAGTGACGGCGTAATTCTCAAGCCTACAAAGATTACTCTTGACGAAAATGCTACCGCATATGATGCGCTTAGTGAAGCCTGCCGTCAGAATAAAATTCAATATGAATACGAGGGAACGGACGCAGATATTTATATTGAGGGTATCGCAAATCTTTATGAATTTTCTTGCGGTCAGCTTTCGGGTTGGGAATACTGCGTAAATGATGTTTTTCCGTCGGTAGGCTGCAATTCTTATGATTTACATGACGGAGATACAATTAAATTCTTATATACCTGCGATTTGGGCGCAGATATCGGAAACGAATTTACAGGAGAAGAATAATGCTAAGATTTAATTCCTTTAATCCGCTGGCACAGCTTATATATTTTGTATCTGTGCTGTTGGTATCAATGTTTACATGGAATTATATAATTTTACTGCTGTCGCTTTTCGGAGCGGCGGCTTATTCTGTATTACAAAAGGGTTTTAAATTATTTTTAAAATCCTTTTTTGGTTATGTGCTGATTTTTTTACTTGTAACAATAACCAATCCGCTTTTCTCACACAAGGGAGTAACACCACTTATATTTATAAATGATATTCCTATTACGCTTGAGGCTATAGTTTACGGTGCGGTGCTCGGACTGATGCTTTTGAGCGTAATACTTTGGTTTTCGGTATTCAACAGCGTGTTTGATTCCGAAAAACTTATATATATTTTCGGAAGATTTTTACCAAGACTTGCATTATTGTTTTCGATGGTACTTCATTTTGTGCCTAAATTTATTCTTGTGTTTAAGCGCACGTTGGCGGCTCAATCCGATTTTTGCTGTAAAAATAAATTTAAACAATACATAGGTGCATTTTCTGCTTCGGTTTCCGTAATGCTTGAGGGTTCGGTTCAAACTGCCGATTCAATGAGCGCAAGAGGATACGGAGTTAAAAAGCGCAGTTTTTACTGCCGCTTTCCTTTTACAAAAGCAGATACGGTTTTTACTGTACTTTCTCTGGGAATGTTGACTACAGTGCTGTTTGCTTTAGCGACAGGTCAACTTGATTTTCTTATATATCCGCATATCGAGATGTGTGATATTACAATATTATCCGTAATCGGAATGTCGGCTTTCGGTGTACTATCATTTATGCCGTTTATCATTGAGTTAAAGGAGGAGCTTGTATGGAAATTTTCTCTGTCAAAAATTTAAGTTTTACTTATCCGCAGATGCAGGAAAAGGCTTTGGATAATGTGAATTTCACTGTGAAAAGGGGAGAGTTTTGTGTTATCTGCGGTCAGTCCGGCTGCGGAAAAACAACACTGCTAAGACTTTTAAAGCCGCAGGCAGCTCCTCACGGCACAAAAACGGGAGAAATATTTTTCTGTTCCGAAAATATTGAAAAATGCAGTGAAGAAGATACGGCTTTTAAAATAGGCTATGTTTCGCAAAATCCCGAAAATCAAACAGTAACCGATACCGTACTCCATGAACTTGCCTTTACGCTTGAGAATATGGGAATGTCGAGTGAAGAAATAAATATTAAAATAAGTGAAACGGCTACTTACTTTGGACTTTCAAAAATAATAGAACAAAAGACAAACTCACTTTCTGGCGGTCAGATGCAAATTCTTAATCTTGCGGCGGCATCTGTTGCCGAGCCTGATGTATTAATTCTTGACGAACCCGCAAGTCAGCTTGACCCTGTATCGGCAGAAAACTTTTTTACAATTCTTGACAAACTTAATAAAGACTTGGGTATCACTGTAATTATTACCGAACACAGACTTGAAAAACTGTTTCCCGTTGCGGATAGAATTATTGTTATGGAGCAAGGAAAAATAATTACCGATACAGCACCTAAAGATACTTGCAACGCTCTTAGCAAAATTTCAAAAAATCATCCTATGATGCTCGCTTTGCCCGTGCCTGCACGGCTTTATTCCGTAACGGATTGTAAATCGCAATGCCCCGTTACGGTCAAAGAAGGCAGAGAACTTTTTGCAAAATATTGCAAAAATAATTCTTTTACAGAACATACATTGCAGAATAATAATTCCGACGATGAAATATTATCGGTTAAAAATGTATATTTCAGATATGATAAAAAGTCTGATGATGTGCTCCTCGGTCTTAATTTATCGGTAAACAGAGGAGAGATTTTTTCGGTTGTCGGTGCAAACGGCAGCGGAAAATCAACTTTGCTTTCCGTAATAGGAGCAAGGCTTAAGCCGTACAGAGGCAAGGTAAAACTAAATGAAAAAACAGCTACTATGCCTCAAAATCCACAATTGTTATTTGTTAAAGACAGCTTGCTTGAAGACTTTAAAAGCGTGAGCGGGGATTTGGAAAAAATAAATAAATTGTCAGAAAAGTTTAATGTACACCGTCTTTTAAATCACCATCCGTATGACCTTAGCGGAGGTGAAATTCAGCGTGCAGGTTTTGTAAAACTTTTACTTCTCGAACCGAAAATATTATTGCTTGACGAACCGACAAAGGGTTGTGACAGTTTTTCAAAAGCAGAACTTGCAAAAACTTTAAAAGAACTTTCCGACAACCAAATTACAATATTACTTGTTACACATGACCTTGATTTTTCGGCTGAAGTTTCCACCGTATGTGCAATGCTTTTTAACGGTACTCTTTCAAAAAGACTTGAACCGCACGAATTTTATTGCGGAAAACGATTTTATACGACTTCTGCAAATAAAATTTCACGAGGTATAAAAGACGGTATTATAACAACGGAAGAGTTGATTTCCGCTGTTAAGGAGGAGTAAAATGACTGCTAAAAAGATAATAAAATACTTATGTGTTTTTGTGGTTGCGCCGCTTATTGTACTTTGCGGAGTGTTTTTCTTCGGTGACCGCAAATATGCCTTTATATCGCTTGCTTTGTCGGTGGTTGCCTGTATTCCGTTTTTTATTTCTTTTGAAAAAGGTAAAAACGATGCACGCCGAATTGTTATAATAGCTGTTATGACGGCATTGTCGGTAGCGGGCAGGTTTGTATTTGCTCCCATTCCGTTTTTTAAGCCCGTTACTGCAATTGTAATTATTACCGCTATTTATCTTGGCAGTGAAGCAGGTTTTATTACAGGATCTTTTTCTGCTGTGGTTTCAAATTTCTATTTTGGACAAGGACCGTGGACTCCGTTTCAAATGCTTGCGTGGGGACTTATCGGATTTTTGGCGGGCTTGCTTGCTAAAAAACTTGTTGAGAGTAAGGTGTTGCTTATTATTTACGGCGCTCTATCGGGCATAGCATTTTCTTTTATAATGGATGTATGGACAACTCTCTGGGCTGACGGCACATTTAATATAGCAAGATTTGTGGCAAGCATTACAACCGCAGCACCGTTTACCGTTGTTTATATGGTTTCAAATGTAATATTCCTGTTGCTGCTTACAAAACCAATCGGAAGTAAATTGCAGCGATTAAAAACTAAATACGGAATTTTTTAGGACAAGGGGAAGTTTAGCTTTCCCTTTTTATTTTGCCGTGTATTATTTGCCTGTCTTCTGCATATAATCATTTGCATGGAGGTAATATATGGCAATGTTAAAAAAACACAAAAAAACGTTGTTGTCAGCATTGCAGAGAGTTTTCTGCTTTATATTGGCAGCAACAATTTTGGGTGCGGTGGGTGTTCCCTCGGCCGTACTTGCACTTGACGGTGCAAATCCGACAGTAGAAATTGTCGGATTTATGAGGGGCGACAGTAAAGACCTTCGTTCAAGTGAGCTTTTAATGGCAAAAGTAAGCAATTACGACGGTAATCCTCAAGAGCTGACTTACGAATGGAAAAATAAGCTTGGCACTTATCTGTATGTATTTGACAAGCACGATATGGCTGTGGTGCGTGGCACAAAAAGCGAAATTGAAATTTACAATTCGGATAAAGGCTTGTTCGCATCTGATAATATGAGCGGCAGATCTTATAACCGTAGCTATTCGCACAAAGGCTTTGCTTATGCGGCAGTTTACGGTGCATCTGTTAACGCTGAAAAATTAAAAGGCGGCATTTCCGTAACAGTAAAGGATTCTGACGGAAATATCATTGCGACAGCGTCGTATGATGACGATTTCAAAAATTATGACCTGTCAAAAGATATGGCAAACGCAGTGTTTGGTGTGTTTGAGGGTGAGAGCGTTGATATTCTTAACCTCTTAGGTCAAAGCTCGGTTGTTCATGTTGTATGTCCTGCCTGTTATGTAAGTCAGGGAACAATAATTTCCGGCAGCGATTGCATAAGTTTAAGCAAGTCAGAAAGCGGTTATTCAATAACCGGTTTAAAAGCCGGTGAAGGTGTAATTAAAATTAATCTTCAAAAGAGAAACTGCAAATTCCATAAAAACTCGGAAAACAGTTCGACTACAACCGTAATAGTATTTAAAAAACCTAACACTTCCACAACTGCAACAACACTCACTCTTACAAATCTTGATGACAGATGCGAATATTATCTTGAGGGTGTTAAGGGTGAAGTAATTGACGGCAAAATAATTTTTAGCAGTCTTACTCCCTCTACTGAATATACCGTAGAGGTACGGGGCAGTTATATTGACGAGAACGGTACAACTAAAACTGCATACGCCTATGTAAAAGACACAACAAAGGACTGCTATACATCAAGTGTGGTTTTCAAACTTGATGATACTATAGCGGATACCGAAAGCATATTCGGTAAACCGTACGAGGTTGTCGTAAAGTCTGATAGTGATTACATTGTCTTGCAGAGCGGTGATAACGGTTATACTGCAGAACTTGCTAAAGGCAATTATAAAGTGTTTTTAAAAGACGGTAATGATTATAAACAGATTGATAATGCGGTTCTTACCGTTGACAGTGATGATAACAGCATAGAGATAAAATATTACTCTGTAGTTTATAATCTTGATGGTGGTACACTCAACGGTGATACAAAATTTGTTTACCGTGAGGGTGAATTCGTAAAAACAATTGATAATAAACCAACTAAGTATGAGTATGTATTTGACGGCTGGAAGTGCGGTGAAAGCACTTATAGCAACAGCCAACAAATTACAGATTTAATTGACAGAAAATATGAATTGACAGCAATATGGGAAGTAGATAAGATAGGCAACGGAGAAAAGCCTGACGGAATCCCCGATAAATATCAGAAGAAAGTAACCTTTAAAGTAGTAAACGGTACTTGGGAAGATAAGAGTGCAAATGATATTTCTTACTATGTAACTTTGCTTGACAAAGAGGGTAAGTGGAATGTCAACGGTACTGCAAGAATTAATATTCCAACAGGTAT
>NZ_JADNHD010000008.1:0-92043 GCF_015553695.1 Ruminococcus sp. BSD2780120874_150323_B10 | reverse complement strand
TCTTACTATGTAACTTTGCTTGACAAAGAGGGTAAGTGGAATGTCAACGGTACTGCAAGAATTAATATTCCAACAGGTATGACAGCAAATTACGGTTATGAAAACGGCAAGTGGGATATTGAACCAAAGTCACCTGTAAAGGAAACAAATGCGGAAACTTACACTTATACTTTTACAAAGAAAACCGACCCGAAAGTTGATTACAAAGAACCAAACGAAAACGATAAACCAACACCTGCTACACAGGTAGTAGAGTACGGAAAGAAAATACAGGTAAAGCCGAACGGCGGTGTATGGGTTCACGATAACAAGACTTATTCGGATGATGATGTAGCAACATTTGTTCTTGAAAAGAATATAAAACTCGAAGATCCGACAAGAACAAATTATGTATTTATGGGTTGGGATAAGCAGAAAGGCAAAGACGATGTAGCTTATATCTTCACAGCAATATGGGAAGTAGATAAGATAGGTGACGGAGAAAAGCCTGACGGAATACCTGATAAATATCAGAAGAAAATTACCTTTAAAGTAGTAAACGGTACTTGGGAAGATAAGAGTGCAAATGATATTTCATACTATGTAACTTTGCTTGACAAAGAGGGTAAGTGGAATGTCAACGGTACTGCAAGAATTAATATTCCAACAGGTATGACAGCAAATTACGGTTATGAAAACGGCAAGTGGGATATTGAACCAAAGTCACCTGTAAAGGAAACAAATGCGGAAACTTACACTTATACTTTTACAAAGAAAACCGACCCGAAAGTTGATTACAAAGAACCAAACGAAAACGATAAACCAACACCTGCTACACAGGTAGTAGAGTACGGAAAGAAAATACAGGTAAAGCCGAACGGCGGTGTATGGGTTCACGATAACAAGATTTATTCGGATGATGATGTAGCAACATTTGTTCTTGAAAAGAATATAAAACTCGAAGATCCGACAAGAACAAATTATGTATTTATGGGTTGGGATAAGCAGAAAGGCAAAGACGATGTAGCTTATATCTTCACAGCAATATGGGAAGTAGATAAGATAGGTGACGGAGAAAAGCCTGACGGAATACCTGATAAATATCAGAAGAAAATTACCTTTAAAGTAGTAAACGGTACTTGGGAAGATAAGAGTGCAAATGATATTTCATACTATGTAACTTTGCTTGACAAAGAGGGTAAGTGGAATGTCAACGGTACTGCAAGAATCAATATTCCAACAGGTATGACAGCAAATTACGGTTATGAAAACGGCAAGTGGGATGTTGAACCGACTGAAATTGTATCCGGAATTGAAGATGTTGTTTATGTTTATTTGTTTGACAAAATAGCAGAAACAGAGCCACAACCGCAACCGACAACTGTACAGCCGACTCCTACAGTTAAAACCGTTGTTCAGGAAAAAACGGTTTATAAAACACAGTATGTTGAGCCTATTACCTTAAAAACAGGTGATAATCTCACTTTCTTAGGTGTGCTTGTCGGTTTATGTGCAGCAGGTTTTGCAGGAACAATAATTTTCGGTAAAAAACGAAGTAAGTAATATTAAAAAGGCGATTGCAGATTAATTTAGCAATCGCCTTTTTTCAAATACAGAATAATAATAAATATTTCAAAGGTTATAATAAATTAAATGAGGTGAATTTATGGCTGAGGTAATTAAAATAGTTTTGACAGGCGGTCCATGTGGCGGTAAAACAACTGCTTTGAATTTTTTGAAAGATGAACTTGAAAAGTTAAATATAAAAGTTTTTATATTAGAAGAAATTGCAAGTAATTTATTGAGCAACGGCATTACTCCGCAAAAACTTGGTGTATATGAGTTCCATAAACAACTTTTTGAAACTCAATTAAAAGAAGAAAATTCTCTCGAAGAGAAAGCTAAGGCATACAATGGGGAAAAGGCTGTAATTTTATTTGACAGAGGATTGCTTGACAGCAAAGCATATGTTACCGATGCCGAATTTAAAAAATATATTTCAATAAGTAATAAAAATGAAGATGTATTAAGAAATTCGTATGATGCTGTATTTCATTTAAAAAGTGTTGCTTGTACAGATGAAAACACTTACATTAAGAACTGCAATTCTGTCAGAAAAGAAGATGTAAAGCTCGCCAAGGAACTTGACGAAAAATTACTTTCTATATGGACAGGCACATCACACCTGCGAGTTATACCAAATAACAGTGATTTTAATAAAAGGCTCGATAATTTGCTTAAAGAAGTATTAGGGTTCATCGGTGTTCCGGAACCTCTTGAAATTGAGCGTAAGTTTTTGATAGAATACCCTGATATTGATTATCTTAATAATATGACTGCTTGCAGAAAGGTTGCGATTACTCAGGCATATTTAAACACTCCCGAGGAAGGAATGTTCAGAATACGGAAGCGTGGTTACGGCAAAGACGCAGTATATATTAAAACGGTAAAAATCAAGATTAATGATTTAAAAAGGATAGAAAAAGAATCTTATTTGACACAAGCCGAATACAATAATTATCTTTCAAGAAAAGAATGTATAACGGGTATTATTTCAAAGGACAGATATTGCATAGTGTATGATGACGAATATTTTGAACTTGATGTTTATCCGTTTTGGAATGACAGAGCAACGCTTGAGATAGAATTGCTGTCAGAAGATCAGCCTTACAAACTTCCTCCTTTTATTAAACTTATAAGAGAAGTAAGTCACGAACCCGAATACAGAAACATTGCACTTGCGCAAAGAATGGTTCATAATAAAGGGAATGATTAAGATAACTTAATTGATAACAACATTTCGATATTAATACCAAGTGATATTGACATTATTATCTGCAATGTGTTAAAATGTCTATATCATTAACTTCATCATCAAATTAAAGCAGGAAAATAAATTATAAAAAAATAAAAAAAAGTGTTGACAAATGGAGTTTGCTGATGTATAATAATGAAGCTGACTTAAGGGAAAAACAAATTTTTAAGTTAAGTATGCGGCAATAGCTCAGCTGGATAGAGCAACTGCCTTCTAAGCAGTAGGTCAGGGGTTCGAGTCCCTTTTGCCGCGCCACATGGTGGGATTAGCGTAGTTGGTTAACGCGCCAGTTTGTGGCACTGGAGACCGACGGTTCGAATCCGTCATTCCACCCCATTTGACTCATTAGCTCAGTTGGCAGAGCACTTGACTTTTAATCAAGGTGTCCGGAGTTCGAATCTCCGATGGGTCACCATAAAGCCGCACATTTTACTTTTGTGCGGCTTTTGATTTAAAAACCACAAGTTGGGTTTAAACGGTGGGCTGTCGCCAAGCGGTAAGGCAACGGACTTTGACTCCGTCACCCGTGGGTTCGAATCCCGCCAGCCCAGCCAAAAGTAAAGTGATTTAAATAGTTAAGCAAAACTACTTAAATCGCTTTGCTGTTTATTTAACAGTAATAGGTTTCAGATAGTCGCTTCCTCTCGTTGGATTGTCGCATTAGCTAACATCAGTTCAAGCCGATAACAACCACGAGGTAACTACACAAAGGGATAGGTGGTTGCACACCGATTCCGCAGTGGAAAGAAATACCCCTATCTGTCCTTTATTAACTTTTATTTGCAAAAAATTAAGACCTGCACCACCGGATAAATAGTACAGGTCTTGACAAAGTATCTAAAAGCGCATAAAATAGAACAATACGCTTGTTTAGCTTCTCAAGTTCTGAGTACGGTCATACTCGGGGCGCATGCTTATCAGTGACTGCAATCATTGATAAGCTGAGGGGCTTATTTTATTTGCACTCACATTTTACCATTTAAAGAGAAAAATGTCAATATATAATGGAAAATATAGTGAAATTTAGTTTTACTATTTAATTAAGTGTCCCACCGTGGGACACTTATTATAAATAAAATATAGTGATGAAAAATCACTATATAGTAGGAGTGATAATTATTAAGACGATATTAGTTAAGGCGAATGGTCAAAAGTTTCAAGTTTATTCGGCTGAAGAAGTTAATAATAAAATATGTGTAATATTTAACAAGGACGGGAAAAAGTATTATTACAATAAGCAGAGTATTGAAATTTTGGAAAACAAGAGATCAAACTTTGTATTGGAGTCATATATAAAAGGGAAATTACCTTTTACCGTATATACATTTAAAAAAGAATGTTTCAGATGTCACGGATTGACAAATGTTATAACTTACATAAAATATAAATATAGCCCTTACGATGATTTAACTTATCCTTGGGATATAAATAGGCTTACTAATAGTCAAGATATTTTTGCTCACATAATGGATCCGTCTATCGAATATTTTGGATTAAGTGTTATAGGCAATTTACCAAAATTTGACAGTATTCTTATGAACGCTTTTCCTGATAGAATTGATGTAAGATATAGTAATACTACAAAAACATCTTATCCAATGAATTTATGTGAGCACTGCGGAACACCACAGGGAAATTATTATATTTATAGGCAAGTCAATGAAATGATTGATGATATGCAACAAATTGATATTTTGGAATACACTACATTAGAAGATGAAAAATAGATAGTAATTAGACAGTTTATTTTATCACAAGTGTCCCACCGTGGGACACTTGCAGTAATACGGTTTTATTATTGATGATTGCTTTTCATAAGACTATAATAAAAGCGGTTCTCTCAACCAACCAAAATGAGAATTTAAAAAGTATTTTCAAAAATTATTGATTTTTTTATAAATATATCATATAATATAAGTGGACACAATGATGTCTTTAATGAGGAGTGCCTTGCAGCTCTAAATGCAAGTGATTTATGTTGAGTGCCCTGCAGCTCTAAATGTAGGTGATTTATGTTGAGTGCTCTGCAGCTCTAAATGCAGACCGTAATGTATAAAAAAGGGAGCGAATTTTCGTTCCCTTTTTGTTTTAAGGAGAAATGCATTTGAAAGACCTTGATTTTTATATTGTACCAAATAGTTATATTACATACTTACAAAAGGCCGAGAGTATAAAGCGGGGTTTTACTCGTGTTCCGAATATGGATTATGGTAAAAATCATAAGCCTAAGTTTATATGTGGTATTGTACTTAAGATTAATGATGTAAGTTATTTTGTCCCGGTATCATCTTATAAATTTAAGAAACCTGATAATTTTCTGATTTGCGATAAGAACGGAAATACAATCTCATCTTTAAGGTTTAATTATATGTTTCCTGTTCCGTTAGAAATTATTAAACAGCGAAGAATTGATATTGAACCGGACTTAAAGTACAGAGCTTTGTTGGCCCAAGAACTTAAATATTGTAAAGACAATCAAGATACTATAAGAAATTTAGCTAAAAGAACGCATAAAAGGGTAATGCTTGCAAAAAGCCCAACACTTGTTAAAAACAGTTGTGACTTTTCTTTTCTTGAGCAAAAGTGTCAAGAATATGAAAATCAGTTATTGCAAACCCAACAACCAATCTTACCAAATCAAATACCACCTGTTCCTACAAATGAATTTACACAAGGAATATAATATAAGCCTTCTGCCGAATTTGGCAGAAGGCTTTTTTAGTACAAGTGTCCCACGGTGGGACACTTGAAGTATCAAAATAACAGCATTTGATGTTTTAAAATAGCAGGAAATAAATTAACTGTCCCACGGTGGGACACTTGCGGTATCAAAATAACAGTATTTGATATTTTAGAATTGCAGGAAAAACAAATTAACTGTCCCACGATGGGACACTTATTTATATGTTTTGATTAAAATTATTTAAATGTTGTGGTGATTGTATTTGATTAGGTAGAAGTATATTCTGTAATTGTAATTCATTTATAAGATAATTCTTTATATCGGTTATGTGTTGTTCAAGTCTATTTGGAAAACGACCTTCATAAGACAGAATACGCAGTAATTTTTTATGTATAGTTTCAATTTCTTGTTTATTTTTTAAGCAAAGGGGATTGCCTTGCGAAATGTATGCTTTAGCAATATATTTATCTGTGATAGGAAAGCAGTTACTAATTCTATATAGTGCCGGTTTATTGGTGTAACCAATATGATAATACGCAGAACGAATATCATTTTTTGGTAGTTGTATGTAGTTATTATACTTGGCAATTTGATTTTGAGTTCTGTGAGAAATATCACTTGTTGGTATAGCCCAAAATAATCCGTTAATATTTTTATCTTTAATACAACAATAAATTGGACGCTGTTTACTGTCACCGTATTTACCACCCAAATTATTGATTAATTTAATATAAGAGTTATCAATTAAATAAAAACTGTTTTCCTTCATTTTTTCTCCTTTGTCTTTTACAAAATAAGCCTCCTACCATTAAGGTAAGAGGCTTTTCGTCAAACCGCCAATTTAGGAACGCCGAACGGTAGGCATATTCAATCAAACCGTCAATTTAGGAACGCCGAACGGTAGGCATATTCAATCAAACTGTCAATTTAGGAACGCCGATCAGTAAGCGTATTTTCTCTGGGATTTCTCCCTACAATATTATTATACACATTGCAGAATAATATGTCAATGATTTTCTGCAAGTGTCCCACGGTGGGACACTTGCGGATAAATGATTATTCAGTTTCAACTATAAGTCTTTTGTTTATTTCTTCAATCCAGCTACTATTGTCAGACTCCAAATATTTTAAAAATCTTTTAAAATTGCTGCTTCCTTTTATGCTGTCATCAGATTCTAAATTTTGAACTCTTCGCTTCATATCATAGTAGTTTTCCTTTGTAATAAATTGCATAGCTTTTTCTATTTGATTAGCTTTTGCTTTATAATTTTCTACGCCTGTAAAATGCTTAATTAACGGAGCATTTACAGGTTTGGCAGGGGTGTTGAGATTTTCATCTGTCCAATGTTTTGAAACAATTTGCATAGTACACGGATTACCGAATATGATTAGTGAGTCAGCTATATTGTCAATTCCATGAAATTCATTGATTTTACGCTTTATGTCATTGTACTGTTCATATGGCTTTTTTTCTGTATCGCAGAATACAAGAACAATATCATATGAGTCACTATTATAGCGGTCTTGGTATCTTGCAGGTATGTTACCGTTTCCATTAGCATTAACTAATTCTATATGGTATTGGTCGTTCCATACTTGTAACTCTTTAAGTCTGTCAAGGTAAAAGTATTCTTCGTTTCCTTCACAAATAATACATATTCTTTGCTTGTCAAAAAATATAGGTAGGTTATTCATCATCAGATGATGTACCTCCTTTCACTGTATCATTATGAATACTTATTAGCGTATTGATTAAATCAGGTTCCGGTATTGCACCGAGAGCACCTTTTTTGTATTTTTCAATAATATCTGTGGTTTCACGCACACCTTGTTGAGCTGTAAAATTAGCAAGTGAATAAAAATAAACATTGTACTTATCTTTGTGAACAAACCATATTTGTTCTTTTCTAAACAGCTTTTTGCAATCCATTAAACTAATGTCGTGAGCAGTAAATATCATTTGTGCCTTAGTATTTAATTCATTATTGAACATAGCTACTATGGCTCTTGTAAGTTTAAAATGAAGGCTGCTGTCGAGTTCATCTATAATTAAAATTCGGCCTTTTTCCAACGCTTCAATAACATAGCTTGCTAATGCTGCTATTTTCTTTGTTCCGGTGGAATCAAATATCATACTTGGTACTTGAATACCTTTATATGTTGAAACTAAACGAATTTGATCCATAATGCTGTCAGGTAAGTTTAGTGCATTTTCATCAGCTTTTCCTTCATCTTTTTTGGAAAATTTTATTTTATCCATATCAACAAATTCAAAATTATCCATATATAAATCTGCGTTTTTAATAAATTCAACAATCTTGTTTTGAAGATTGTTTTTATTTTTCATTAGCTCAATAGTATGCTTGATAGGAATATTATTCATATTAACAATATCAATTTTATTTGCAAAGCTGATTAGTATTTTTTTCATTTCATCAAGATATTTGAATTTTGTTGTATCAATCTGATAAAAGAACAGACTATTATTTGATATAACGGGTAACATTGTATCTAAATTTTCATCTGCACAGTAATATTCTTTATTTTTCACATCTTTTTTGAACCAACATTGTGTTTTTTCGTTGCCGTATTGGTCTTTTATTATTTCTGAAAAACATTCATATATATATTCTTCTTTATTTTCATCAAATTTAAAATCAAATGAAAATTCTCTGTTAAATTCTAAGAAAGTAATGCCAAGTTCACATATTGAATTGTCTGTAAATAAATTAGACATTAGTCTTGATTTTCTGTTTAACAGGGCATTTTTAATATCAGCTATACATTTAATAAAGCGTGTTTTACCTGTATTATTTGAGCCATATATGCCGGCAGCTTTTAATATATTGAAATTGTTTTCTTTATGAACATTAGTGATAAATCTTTTATTACGCATATCTGCGTTCATTGAAAATACAACTTCTTGATTGAAAATATAGCAGTTATTAATTCTTATTTCAACTATCATACTTATTCTCCTTAATTCGCAATCAAATTTTTGCATTTGTTTTATATTAATATTATAGCTTATACTTATATTTTATGCAATATTATTGCACAAAATATTTTGATTTTTTAACAAGTGTCCCACGGTGGGACACTTGTTGCAGCTTCAGAACGGTAAATCATCATCAAGAGGCATATTTTCAAAATCGGGTTGTGATGGCAAAGGCGGCTGTTCAGATGTAGTTGAAGAAGAGTCTTTATTATTATTTGCTTTTTGCACACGCTCACCGGTAAATGATACTGTATCTGCGACAATTTCGGTTACATAGCGTGTACTTCCGTCATTGGCCTGATATGTACGACTTTGTAGTTTGCCTTCAAGAGCAATCATATTGCCTTTTGCAAAATAGCGACATACAAATTCTGCTGTGTAGTTCCAACAGACAACATTGAAAAAATCAACCTTTCTTTCTTCACCGGGTTTGTTGTAATTTCGTTCAACTGCGATACTAAAACTTGTTACGCTTTTTCCGGTAGTAGTTGATTTGAGTTCAGGGTTAGCAGTAAGTCTTCCCATGAGTACAATTCGATTTAACATATTTATGACTCCTTTTTTATTAATATATCAGTTAAGTGTCCCACCGTGGGACACTTGTGGGCAAACAAGAGGTTGTTTATTTATTTTTTTCTCTGCTTTCGGGTGTTTAATTGTAGGCGAGTAGCTGCACAGGTTATGACTTTGCAAAAGTTATTTTACAGTCAACTTTAAAATAGTGTAGGGGAGAGCTACCGGCGTAAGTTATGTTGCATTTTTGTGAGCAATCGTCTTGTTCTATTTTTTTCTCTGCTTTAGGGGCTTTTACCGAGTTTGATAACTTTGCAAACTTTAGCTTTTACGCTGCTGTCGTTGAATATATTTTCTTTTTAGCCTGCAATTATTTATCGGTAATTCTGATTTTGAAGTAATCTTTTGAGAAACAGCAGCTTTTTACTAAGTTCAAGTGTCCCACCGTAGGACACTTGAGGAGGTAAGCAATAACTGTCCCACGGTGGGACACCAAAACAATATTTTGCCACGGAAAGTAGGGTAGTAAAATTTGCTGGATAAAGACTTAATATTGCAAGCAATATTAAGTCGGTCACAAATGTCGGCAGTGCCGACATTTTCGATAACATTAACTTTAATATCATCGACTAAGCCTTTAATATCACTTTTAGATTGCTGTTTTATTTTCATCAGATAAAAGCTGACTTTTTAGTAACATTGATTTTAATATTGCTAAAATTTCAAGACAAAAATTTGACAAAATGCTGATAGCAGAAAAGAAAAAGCCTTGATTTTTGCGTAAATTCGATTTATTCCCTATAAGAGTAAAATTACATCAGCAGACAATAAAAAACGCTTACAAGTCGAATTTGGCTAAGTTGAACGCAAAGTTTGTAATGTTGTCAAAAAGTAACGCTTTGAGATAATTTGAACAATTACGGATTTCATATTCTTTGCTTGCTTCTTCATAATTTAAAAGTGTATCCGAAATCAAATCACATAATGAATTAGCTTTTGCAATACCGTGCTTTGTAATGCAGTTGTTAATTGAATAAATAAGTGTACGCTGTGACACAGTAGTTTTATTATAGGTCTGAGTGGTGTTGGTAGTTGCCATATCACAAAGTAAATCAACAGCTTTGCAGTATAATCTTGAATATATATCGTTCTCGTAAGCGACATAACTTTGATATGCACTGTAATCTGTCAATTCTTTAATTGATTCAACAATCTTGTCATTGTCAGTTGTAAAAGGTACAGTAAGGTTAATTCTGTCAATGATTAGATTATGATCTGATTTACTGTTATTTATGGTATTGTTATATATGGTATTGTTATAATGTCCGAAATTTTGGGACACGGTATTGTCCGAAAAATTAGGACACGGCAATGTCCTGTTTTTTAGGACACGGTTGTTTTCATTGTCCTGCTTTTTAGGACATGGTGAGAGTGTAGATTTTACCGCATTTTTTACATTGTCCGAAAATTTAGGACACGGTTTATTACTTTCTTTTTCCTGTTTCCCTATAACTGTAGGATTAGTGTTAAGTATGTAGTTATTTACACAAAACTTACCGTTTTTACCCTTACGCTTAATTACGGATATATAGCCATAAGCTATAAGTTCATTTAGTGTATTGTAGTATGTCTGCTTGCTTATACCGAGAATTTCCATAGTATAATCTCTTGTAGGAAATACTGTGTTTGATGATTGAGCAAGTGAATAGAATAAAGCAATCATACCACGAGCCTTAACGGATAAACGAGTATCACACATAATTAGCTTTGGCATATTTCCGTAGCCGTATGAGTAAATATTATCAAGTGAAAGTGTATGATGTTCTGCAGAAGCAGACGGCGGACAACCTATAGCATTAGGATTACTGCATATGGTGTACACATTTTTATTTAGAAAGCCTTTAGCTTTTGAAATTGAAATATAACTCTTTTCAACAAGCCTGTTCAGATATTTGTAGTAGGTGTCTTTGTTCATATTTAGGTCACGAAGTATTGTGCTGCGTTTTGGATAAATTTTACCTGAACCTGCATAAGAAGCTAAGTAGGCATAAATAGCCTTGCTTTGTAAAGGCAGTTCTTTGTCAAGCATAACTTTTTGAGCAAGCATACCAAATCCCTGTGCGTATACGCCGTCAATTTCTACTGCGATTTCTATGTCTTTGTTATTTAATTTTTTCATTATAATTCCTCCGTATTTTGAAGCTGCTTGAAACGGACTTTTTTAATTGTTCAAGACCGTGTGAATTAAGCAATTAAAAAAGTCTGCTGCAAGAGCAACAGACTTAGTTTTAAATATATGTTTTTAGTACAGGCTTTTTTTCGTGAGTCTGCACCGGTTCTGCAGATGAGCCTACAGGTGGGGTATATGCCTTTGCTGTAGGATATTTTCTCAATAGAGCCGAAAATAATCTTGTGCGGTCGGCATAGCTTACCTCTCTTATAGTGCTTTTCTTTGCTTTATAGGGTTCTTCATTAAGCGACAGTCCCCAATCCTCGCTTTTGAGGAGTTTCATTTGTGCCGGGTGCATACCTGTTTTCATAAGTACCCAGTCACCTTTTTTCATTCTTTTAATTTGCCCCGGTGTCATTAAAGGCTTTTTTGTCATATTGTAAGTAACGGAATTTGCGTTGTTATTGTTTGAAAAGCTGTTTTGCTTTTGCGAAACAGAGCCTGACATTACCGTCTGATTATCAAGCATTTTTGAAAAAGTTTCTGCGTCAGGGGAAGTAGGTGCTATGTAACTGAACATTACATTCTGACAGCTTGATTTTATAACGCTTGCTGTATTCTGATCGTATTTTTGATCAAGCTGCGTTGTCGTTTGTAAAAACGGGCAACAAATGATACCTCTTGATCTGCCTGCAGAAAACATCTGATCAACTCTCTCTATGGCTGTGTATGTGCCAAATTCATCAAGGTAGTAGTATACTCGATGCGGCAGCTTGTTGTTCTCAAAATGTTCAGAGGCACAAAGTAATTCGTTATAGGTTTGCCTTACAAGTAAGCTTACCAAAAAGTTCTTTGTGCTTGATTTTTCATCAACAACAAAGAATATTGCTTGTTTGCCATTAATAAAGTTTTCAATATCAAGGTCACTGTTAAAGCATATCATTTGTTCCATTTCTGTATCAATGAAGGAAAGCATACGGCTCATTGCTGTTGACATAACGCTTGCAGTAGTCTGAAAAGCACCGGAGGCTGTGGCAGACATAAACCATTTTGCTTTATGATTAGTTGGCAGCATTGTATATAATTCAGTCAGATAAGTTGTAGGCATTACTCCTTTTTTATTTACTGTTCGTGGGTCAATTTCCAGGAGCTGTTCAATTATTTTAAAAACTGATACTATGTGCTTTTCTTCGGGTTCACAAAGTTCGGATACAAGTAAGATAACGCCTGTAATAATGCCTTCTGCAGATTCGTAAAAGTATTGATTTTGTCCTGCACTTTTGAAACCGTCCATATGTACGATTGAGTTTGAAAGAACTTTTGCATATGTTTCAGCCCGTGCTTTGTCTGCAAGACTTTTTGTTGATTCATAGCGGTCATTGTATTTATTGACAAGATACATCAGATTGTAACTGTCACTGCGAGTAGGATTTCTTAAATCTATTACATAAGTTTTGTACCCGTAATATTTTTCCAAAACAGGTGCATATGTCTGATGAGCGTCACCTTTTGTATCTGTGACGAAAAAAGGATTACCAACGGCCGCTAAAAATTCAAGATTAGGATAGACGAAAGAAGATGTTTTACCGCCACCCGGAGCAGATACGGAGAGAGTATGATTATCAGATGTATCAATGTATGCAAATACTTTTTTACCGCTTTTTACTGCACCGAGTATAATGCCCTCAAGCTGTGGCCTGTTTTCGCCATTTCTCCACTTTTCGGGTTCATATGGTATAATAACAAGATTATTATTTAATTCTTGTTTGGTGGCCCATTTTTGGTCACCAAATTGGCCGTCACCGACAGGCTTGCTTTTAATAGAGTTTAAATTTTTGCCGCTTGATGATATAAAGTACGCAGCTATAAGTACAACTAATACGATTATTGAAAATATAATAATTCCGCTTGTTGAGCTACTTCCCATAACTTTGACTCCTTTGTTTTAAAATTTCATTCCAATCTTTTAGACTAGGTGTTATTATTTCAGTTTTATATTTGACCTGAAATACTTTTTGTGCTTTTTTAGCAAAGTCTTGTCCGTGATTTTTGCCGTCAGAACTGTTTATATCATTATCTGTACATATATAGATTTTCTTTATATGCGGGTAATCTTCAACACATTTTTTCAAAGCTTCTAAATTCAGCCCTCCTAAAGCTATATAGTTGTATGTGTGCCAGTTTTCGCCAAGCTGATACAAAGTAATAAAACTGAATAAGTCAATAAAAGCTTCAAAAACAAAAAGCACATCAGACAAACCAATGTGCTTAAAGCAGTATATTTTGTTACTTCCGGTAATCTCACCTTTAAAAGATTTAACAGTAAGCGTACCTTTTAATCCGGCATACCTGACTATTCCTTTTTTATCTTTGCCGAGAAATACAATGTTGTGGTTGCTTTTATCTTCATATATAAGACCTTTTTTTACAAAGTATCTGACGACACTGTAATCAATACAGCGTGAATTGCACAGATAAGCATACAAGCGTTTGTTGTTTGTGTTTTTTTGAGGTAAAACCACTCTGTCTTTTTTATGGTAAATATTAGGTTCGTTTATAAAATCAACAGGTTTTGAATTGCTTGTAGCTTTGTAATTTCCGTCAAGCAAAGTTATTACTGCTTCTTGAAAACTAAAATCAAAAAATGTCATCAGAAAATTTACTGCCGTACCCGATTCACCTGTAGAATGTCTGTACCAAATATGTCCTCGTATTTTTACGCTGTCATGTGCTTCCCACATATATTCTGTACCGCTATGTAAAACTTTTTCTCCTATACTTTCAAGATATTCTTTAATATCTTTATGATGAGCCTGATACAACTCTTCATCTGTAAACGGAATAAATTTTGACATTCTTTAACCTCCCTAATAGTCATAGCTGATTGGATTGTCGGATACAGCGTGACCTAATTGTATTTTTTGTATTTTTTCATCTCTTAGCTGTTTTGAATCAGATGTGTATTTTTGCTTTGCGGCGGCAATTGTTTCTGTGTTTATAATTTTGCCCATATGAGCAGCTATAGAGGCAAGATTAAGCACTGTTATTTGCTGTTGCGTGTTAGTTTCTTCAATTTTTTGCTGTGCTTTTATATTTCCGAGTTCAACAGCCTTTTTATACCACAAAAGAGCCTTTTCAATATCTCGTTCGATTCCCAATCCGTATTGATAAAAAGTACCTATTCGCAAAGCTAATTCTGAATCTGTTTGATTGTTATTAAACCGGATAAGATAAGCCGATAATGCTTTTCTAAAATAATTACTTGCAAGCTCATTGTTTTGTAATCCGTATTTTTCGGAGTGATAGATATAACCGAGCTGATAAGCTGCATTTGCATTTTCAAATTTTTCAGCTTCGGAAAACCAATATATAGCTTGATTAATGTTCATATCGGTTCCTAACCCTTTTAAATACATATTACCAAGACGATAAGCAATATAATCATTAGGATTTTGCTTGTAATCTGTTATATAAAGATTTAGAGCATTACTGTAGCATAGCTGAGCTTTTGAAATATCATATAGTCCGTAACTTTCATTTGAATGAATTTTAGCAAGATTGAACCAAGCGTTAGATATATTTCCTTGTGCTGCATATTGAAAATGTTTTATAGCATTTTCAATATCATTGTTTTCAAATGCTATTTTACCTAACTGATAGGCAGCATTTGTATTGCCGAGTTTTTCAGCTTGTGAAAACAAATGTATAGCTTTATTTATGTCAATATCAGTACCTAAACCGTTAAAATACATTTTTCCGAGTCTATAGGCTGTAAAGTCATCAGGATTTTGGGTATAATCTGTTATGTAAAGATTTAAAGCATTACTGTAGCATAGCTGAGCTTTTGAAATATCATATAGTCCGTAACTTTCGTCTGAATATATTTTACCGAGTTTAAACCAAGCGTGAGATATATTTCCTTTTGCTGCTTCTTGAAAATTCTCAACAGCTTTTTCAATTTCTCCCTTTTGAAGAGAAATTTTACCGACTTGATAGTTTGCGTAGAAGTTACCGAGTACAGCAGATATTTGATAATAACTGTATGCCTCTTCAATATTCTTTTCGACGCCTTCACCGTTTTCGTATAGCTTTGCAAGCGTGTATGCAGATGAAGCACTACCGTTTAATGTAGCCTTTTTTAGCCAAATTACAGCTTTTTGAATATCTTTCTCAACACCGCAGCCGTTTAGATACATCTTACCAAGTCTGCTTTCAGCCGTAACATTACTGTTTTCTTCTTCTGCTTTCTCATATTCCAAGCAGGCTTTTTTATAATTTTCGTTAGCCTTTTGCTCATCAATGATATTGTATTTTTCGGAAGAGTATATGTAACCAAGCTGATATGCTGCATTTGGATTATCTTGTTTAGCTGCTTTATTGAGCCACTCAATTGCAGAATTAATGTTAATATCTGTGCCTTTTCCTGCAAGATACATATTTGCTATACGCATTTCTGTAAAAGCATTTTGTATATCGTTTTCTTCTTGTTCTATCATACCCTCCAATGCTTTTTTATATAAGCCGTTAATATAATCTTTTGAAACATTATTAAAATCATCGGCATAATCCTCATACAGCTTTGCAAGGTCATAATTTGCAAGCACAACTGTTTTAGTTGCTTTTGAAAAATAATGCTCTGCCTGCTGTATATCAATATTTACACCCTCACCGGACAAACACATTTTACCAAGTCTGTATGCCGCATATTTATCACCTTTTCTATCTGCTTTTAAGTAATAGTCAAATGCTTTTTCATAATCTTGAGTAAAACCAAGGCCATAATAAAATTGATTGCCAAGGTAGTAGTAAGCATGCGAATAACCGTTTTTTGCAGCAAGACTAAAAACATTACTTGAGCAGCGATAATCCTGTTCAACACCTTCGCCTTTAAGGTACATTCGGCCTAACAGGTATTCAATATATGCTTCATAAGAATCAACTTCACTGTAATAATGCAAATTGTCAGAATCGTTTTCGAGTTCATAAAAGTAATTTCTGTTTTTTAACCCATCTCTGAATTGAATAAAAGCTGTTTTGCAATAGTAGTTGCCAAGTTCTTTATTGATTTCTGTAGCTTTAGTACCGTATAAATACATTTGTCCGAGTTTATATGCAGATATACTGTCACCGTAACTGTCCGCAGCAATACCGTACCACATTTGAGCTGCATTATAATCTTTTTCCGTACCTTTTCCGTAGTAATAACAATCCGCAAGTTTTCTGCAAGATTGTGCAGTTCTGGTTTGCAAATCACTTGAATTTTGATACGCTTTTTTAAAATCTATAACTTCCTTTCCTTCATTTCCAAGTATAAATGAGGGAATCTTTTGTAACTCTGTATATTCGTATTCTTCCGGCTTTGTATCATCAATAAAAGCGTTATCATCATCTGCTGATTGCGGTTCTGTTTCTGTAGGAGCTGTAATATTCGGTGGGGGAGAAATCGTAATATCATCAGTTGCAGTTATAAATGTTCCGCTTTGATTCATAGATTTTGCACATTCTAAGATATAATTCTTGATAGATGTAAATTTATCAATTTTGGAAATGTCAGGCTTTACAAATTCTTTTTTTGAATAGTATTTACTCAAACTGTAGCTTTCATCACACCACTTATCATAAAGATTTGACAGTTGGTTGTTATTGCTTACAAGTGTGGTTAGAATATCATCTACAAGTTTTTTCTTGTCAGGTGAAGAAAAGCCGTAAGTATTTCTTCCTTTGCTGAAATCTTTGCTTGAAAGGGTCAACATTTGATTAACTAAGTATTTTAAAGTTTCATCGGAAATATATTGATTAGGTTCGGAAAGCAGATTATTTAGTAAAGCTTTACTCTGACTGATTAGCTCGTTTAGGTATTTGTCTTTATTAATATATATTTCCTGTCGTTCATCTTTGAAAATTTCATTAACAAACTCTGATTTTAAATTCTTAATATTTTTCTTAGACAAAAAGCCTTCTTTGGGTTCTGTTGAGTAAACAAATAAATGCACATGAGGGTGATGTCCTGTGTCGTGCATAGCAGCATACCATTGCAGATTATTAATATTGATACCGTGAGCTTCTGCTATAAGGTCAACTTTGGACATAATTAAATCTTTCCAAGGCTTTTGACAGTCATAGCCGAGCCTGTCTGCGTCCTCTCTTCTGAGCGAGAGAATGTCAGTCCAAATGTTGCCATTGTGCGTTGCTACTTCTTCGGCAACTCTGTCAAGATCTACATCAGGGTATGATGAAAATAAACCGTGCTCACCGACTTTATAAGCACCCGGCCTTTTAGCTGTATATTCTATCAAATTTCCTGCTTCGTTAAAAAGCAACTCTTCTGCAAGTATGGAAATAAGAGCGGAGGCATTTGACATAGTTGGATTATTGATATAATCGGTGTATTCCAACGGCTTATCCTCATCTTCTTTATAATTTAGCTGTTCAAGAAATTCTTTAATGGTTTCTTCTTGCTTTTTTGTTGCAGGTCGATTTTTAACATCATAAAACTGTGCCAATCTGATAGCTTCATTTACTATGTTTTGTTCCGATAGATTTAATGAAGTATTTTCAGAAAGCTTATTTGCCAAATGCAGCATTAAACTTGAAGCATTCGCTCTTGTAGGATTAGCTTCATAAGCTTTGTATTCTTCACACTCTGCACTAAGACCTTTTTCTGTATAGAGATTAAGTAAATCTTTAACAGATACTTTTTGCTTAAAAGTAATCGGTAAATCATCTGCCATATCAATGTTTTTGTCAACAGTTTCCCTTGTACCGCAATACCGTACAAGATTTGCTGCATGCTCACCGCTTAAGGCGTGATCGCTTAGCTTTTCTCCGGGTTTGGCTATATGAAAGTAACGGGAGTTTAAAATAAACCTTGTGCCAACCATAGCAGCCTCCGTTATGTTTGAGCTTCATATGCTGATATAATACCTTTGCTTGCCTTAACATCTTCTACAGCTTTTCTACGCATTTTATCATATGAGTCTTTGTCAAGTTCCATCATACTTGCAACTATACGAGTAAGCACATTAATTTCAACAGCTTCTTTGAATTGCAGCTTTGAGGTTCTGTTTGAAGCATTGTTTATCATACCTTCAATTTTTTGTCCTACGATAGAGCATAGATAATCTTGCGTAATTTCAGATGTTTTATAGCCAAAGTAAAAATCAACAGCTGATTCAATTATCTTATTTCTGCTTGTTTTGCCGTCATCAAGTTTCTTTAAGCTTTCAATTTTATTTATCGTTGATAAAGGCAATTGAACGCTTATCTGCTGTTTGTTTACTGATTGCATACGCTATTCTCCTTTAAAACTTCATTACGCTTATTAATTAAAAGTGTAAGGTATTCATCTGAACAAAGATAGTTATAATACTGCTCAATTGCTATTTGCATTACAAATCCTCTTGAAATATAAAGCTCTCTTTTAAGAAACATCAGCATTCTATAACTCTTTTTGGTAATATAAAGACTTTTTTGTTTTTTAGGAATTATATCAAATTTTTCTCTTTCTTCTCGAAAAATACTTTTTATTTTTTCGGGATCTTCAAGATATTTTTGGTATAAATATTCGACAGAAGCGTTATAAACGAAAGAAAGAGTGTTTGAATTAAGAATATTTTTGGCTTTAACAGCAGTTTCGTCTATTACTTTTGATGTAAGATAAAAGCAAGAACCTAATAATTTATCATCAGGTATATTATCATTGGTTAAAGTTAATTTGTTAAAAAATCTATCTGACTGTATCATAAAATCACCTCTTAAAAGATTTTCTCGACTGAACGAATTTTACATATATTATCGTAATATCCCATATTGAAATTGTATGTTACATTTGAGTTTGACACTTCATCGTTGTATATGATTGTCTGACTGCAAATAGCCATAACATTAAACGAACCGTTATCCTCATAGTCAGAAACATACAATTGTACCAAGCCTGTAGCTTGCTCATAATTATCATCGTATGTGCTGTGACCTATTGTTGTTTGTAATTGATTATAATAATCATCTGATAAGTAATCCTTGAGCTGAGAAATATTATTACTTTGTGAACCGGAGTAGGAGAGATAAAGCTGACAATATTTATCAATGACATCTTTGACTTCAATATTAAACAGTCTGTCATATTTGAGCTTTTCGCTTTCCAATTCCTCAATCCTTTGCTGCAAATTTTCTGTGTTCATAGTTGTGGTTTCAACTGTAACAGGAGCAGTAGTCGATTCTGTTTTATTGGTATCATCTTTCAAACCACACCCTGTTACAATAACTGTTATTGCAGAAATAACGACCGTTGCTATAATAAATTTCTTTTTCATTTTTCTTCCTTTCATATACCAAAGCAACAACAAGTGTCCCACGGTGGGACACTTGTTAGCTGAAATCCGTGTCAGATAAGCCTTTTAGGTAGTCATATGTCCATTTTCGTCTTGTTTCATAGCTGTAGTTGCTGTCACTCCAAGCCCTTTTAGAAGAATAAACAGAATCAAGAGTTGCGTTAGATACACCGTATAAAACACCATTATGACCGTTGCCGTAAACATTTTTGTCAAATGAACCTGTGCCAAATTGATTTAATATATCTGCACAGTAAACGATAGCTCGCTTATCATTGATATTATTTTCCTGACAAATTGCGATATATTCTTCCGCATTTTCTGTTGATGTTTGATTTTGTGCTTCTATGCCTGCATTCGTAAGCAGCATTGCTTTAATACATGAGCAAGTATAGCTGTCAGGGACATAACTTGACCAATCGCTTCCGTTTGTTATAGCGGCAATAACTTTCCTACCGGTATTTGAGTAAGATAAAGCTACTCGGCTAATTTCTGCATTGCTTATACTGTATGCTTTTCGCAAGAGTGATAATGCGTTATTACCGTGCCAACCGTATGCACCTACTGACAGAGCACCGTTATCATTAGCTATAACAGAACCGAAATCGCTGTTATCAAGTTCGCTGTAAAATACACCTACTTCATTGTG
This sequence comes from Ruminococcus sp. BSD2780120874_150323_B10, assembly GCF_015553695.1. Taxonomy (NCBI): domain Bacteria; kingdom Bacillati; phylum Bacillota; class Clostridia; order Eubacteriales; family Oscillospiraceae; genus Ruminococcus; species Ruminococcus sp. BSD2780120874_150323_B10. Next base: position 71,906 of record NZ_JADNHD010000008.1, on the reverse strand, counting down.
AGTAATAACATTTCTTGTTACATTTGCAAGACCTTTTTCAATTGCTGAACCAACCGCTCCATAGCAAGCTATGCTGTCATCGTTTAATTGTAATATGTATTTATTTACATAACTTACAGTTGCCCAGTTGGAGGTTTGGCCATTGTACTCATTGCCGGCAATTACTGTAACAGAATTATCTTTTACTTCAACAACTATGCCTATATGATCTACATTACCGGTTGCTTTATAATGGCTTCTGCCACCGTAATCGAAGAAAATTAAGTTGCCGACTTGCGGTGTATAGTTATCGGCACTTTTTAATTTTCCAACCTCTTTTAGGTTGTTTGTCCAAATAATAGTTCCCGGTGCAAAGCCAAAATCTTTGGTTTCATAGCCTGATTCCTGAATACAGTAACCGACAAAATAACAGCACCAATCTGTCACAGAAGATTTAAAATATGAGCAATAGCGTTCACCTTGACAGGATAAATTTTGACTGCCTGGAGTGTGAGTTTGCCAAAAGCTGTACTCTTCTTTTGCTTTTTCTGCAATTGGTGCTGCATTTTGTTGTGTAGATTCATATGTAAACATCAACAGAAATAAAACGGCGGCTATAACACCTATGACTATTCCTATAATTGTATTTCTTGCTTTCTTGTTATTAATGATAAGTAAAAAATACTTAACTACTGTAGTCATTTATTTACCACCTGCTGTGCCGAATAACTCTTTTTTGTATTCCGGTGCAATAATTTGTAAGTAGTAGCGTTCATTACCGCAGCAGTACAGACAATGACCTCTTTTACTTATTTGTATAAGCTCCCATTCTTCATCAAGCATATTAGTTATAGCTTTGTACTCCTTAATATTGACAGTGCCGGGATAGAAGAGAAAACGGTGAGTAGGTATTGAGAAGAACGGCTTTGTATATTCAACAACCCCCGGAATCATTAAATCCTCAATATTTTGTGAAGCGATAACAAGGTTACTGTTTTTCTTTCTGCCACGCTTAACAAATGATCGCAGATACATAATTACAATTAAACTTTTAATTACCTCGTGCAGCTCGTCAACGATTACAACCGTATTGCCTTCTGTCAAAAATTTATTATTCATAAACGAAAGAATATTGAAATACATTGCATTTTTTAAGTTTTCGTTTGTGTTTAATAAATTCTTTACATCAAAATTTATGTGGTCTGCATTCGGAATGTTTGTATAACCGTTAAAGAATGTAGAGTCTGTACCGATACATATTGAACGAATACAAAGCGCAAGATTACGGAGAGTGTCTTTTGTAAAAAGCATTTCTTTTCCGTTAATTTTTGAAACTTCATCATAAATATTAAGCTGCCTTTCAACTTCCTTGAACAAATCTGAAAGTATAGGATAATCAACATTTGTAAGCTTGCTCAAATCGGTACGGTCTGTAATATGAAATTTTTTGTACAGTTCTTCAAGCATTATTTCAAGAGTATCAAGTTCAGCTGTTGTAATAGCAGGATTATATGTTTTAAAGAAATCTTTGAGAAATGCTATATGTTGAGAAATAATTGTTTTATGTTTAAACGCAACAGGTTCATCATCAGTATAGCTGTCATCAAGAGGATCATTCAAAAGGCGAGGCTGCATTACATTTATAAAATACTTGCCTGACAGCATATCAATGTTTGTGCCGCCGAGTCCGTTAGTTACATCTATACATTCTTTGTCAGAATCCATACTGTAAACTTTTTTCTGCTGTTGTCGGAAAAGACATATAAGCAATTTTATAAGGAATGACTTACCTTCACCGGAGTTACCGAAAATTGCTATATGACCGTTGGTTTTATCGGTATCTCTATGGTCAATATCGGCAAGAATATTTCCACCGTGTACGGCTCGACCAAAGAACAATCCTTTAGGGTCTGTTTTGCCGGAGTAGCTGAAGGGGAAGAGGTTAGCCACTGAACTTGCAGGTAATACTCTTGCAAATTCTTTATCAAACATATCAAGTCCAAAAGGAGCTACCGAAGCAAAACCGTCACGCTGTTGCATATACAATTCATCGTATTTTACATGATTTTTATTGAGCGTTGAACATACTTTTATTTGCATATCTCTTAGTTCATTAAGAGAATTAGCTATTACTTCTACATAAACAGAGCAATGTATAAACTCTTCTTTTGTTCGGTGCGATTCTTTGAGTATTTTTTCTATGTCTAAAATATTTTCCTTGCTGTCTATTGACTTAGACATAGTTTTTGCCTCTGCAATATCGCCCATATTTTTTCGTTCTGCTTTTTCAAAGATTTTTTCTTGCTCTGACGGTGTAACTCTTTCATTATATATATGTAATGTTACACCGCCCATTTCACCGATTTCAGACAGTATGGCAGTTTGTTCTGTTTCGGTTTTATATCTTCTGATAGCAAAAACTTTTCTGTATGTATTACCTACTATGTAATATCGCCTGTGCTTAAAGTCCATAATTGACGGTGCAATTATATCCACAAAATTTTTAAGGCTTTCATTTTTAGATAATCCGTATTGTTCGCCGTCATAATCAGGCAACTCTTCATCGTATGATGTATGCTCAAGATAAATTGACAACATCTTTTTAATATCTTTTTTCTCTGCAAGCTGTACATTGAAATTTTGCTCGGCACATAGCTGCAATGCGTGATTTACAAGCTGTCTGCTGTCCTGCTGAGAAGTTCTTAAAATAATAAAAAATGATCTGCTTGTTGACATAGCAGATTTTATATTATTCATATATTCAATGTCTTTGATGTCAAGAGCTGCAATGGCTGCGTTATTTTCTTTGCTTTTCAGATTTTCGAGATGTCTTATGTTATTTTCATAGTTTTGTGAATTATTAAGACACAAAATTTCAGATTTAGGCAGTTCAGAAATGATATTTGTAAGTGAGTCAATAATACCAAGTCTTATGGGCTTTGAGAGAACAGTAATGTTTTTTGGCTTAACTTCAAGAAAATATTTTTCCTCATTGCGTGTAGTAAGAATATGATCTTCTTTAATCTCAGCTATTTCAAAGAAATTCTGCACTCTTGTATTATTGTTCTTAATTGCTTTGTTAAGTTTGCGATCTTTTTTTGACAAGTTTATCGCCTCCATTTCAAAATAAGTACATCAGTAAACAAGAACCTTATGAACAGCACAAATAATCTGATTACTGAATAATCCACAAAGCGGGCAGACAAAAATGCGTATGCAGGCAGAAAAGCTATAAAAAACCAAATATGCAATGACAAAAACATTATTATTGAAAAAGCAAATATACTTACCATTACAAACAAATCTGTTATAGTCCAGTATTTATATAGCTTTACTGCCGTAAGATTATCGGGATAGTAAAATTTTCTCATTTTTAGCCTCCTTTTAGTGAGCAAAAGAGCGGATTATTGATGTAATACCGCTTGTAGCAAAAATAGCTTGAGATACATTAGCTTTTACGGTTGTATCAAGTCCGAATTGCTGTAAAATTCTCGGAGCTTCTGCCGCAGCAAGCATAACACCTGTGGCTAAAATCAAATCCCATACATCTGCACCGTCTTGAGTACAATATACAACCGCACCTAAAACGATTAGTATATTTGATATAAAAGATGTTGCACAAATGCCGATTACTTGTTTGCACCACCCTGAAAACGAATCTAAATATCCTCGTGGTACATTGAATAAGTGCAAAGAACCGACAAACATTTGAATTATTAAAATTCCGCCTCGTTTTATATTTGCAAGGAATACTTTAATTACACAAACAAATGTAATCAGCATAAATATAGCGAATCCCCACCCGGAAAAGAAATTTGCTGAACTTGTACTGTTATCTGAATTTATTTGGACGATAAAATTTATAGTAATATCATCTGTAAATGCCTGACAAATAATGTTACAAATATGATTTGTAAAAATCAGCAAGGATACAGGCAGGGTAGTTATTAGTAATGAAGCTAACAGACCTTTGAAAATATTAAGCAGGAGATTAATAGGAGAAACTCGTTCTCCCTCACCGACTGAAACAGCAAAGTCAAATACTGCAAAAGCTATACCGGACACTAAAAGCAATCCGGCAAAGCTTTCTATAAAAAACAAAAAATTTGTAACCATACTATTATCAAAAAGGCTTGTTGTATAATTATTATTTTGATTGATTATGTCGGTTGACCAACTTGCAAGACCAATAGACATAAACTGAGCAATTGTATAGTGTAAGTCTTTTGTTAAATCCATACAAAATATATCAGCAAGGATTAAAAGTAAAGAATCTATCATATGCTGCTCCTTTTAGCTTAAACCAAACCAACCAAAGAAGCCTGCTCCGGCAACCACGCCACAAACAATAGTAGCACCAAATGCCATTCCGATTCCTGCCCATGGAATTTCAGTTCCCTGATTACGATGGCTGAGCAATCCTTTAACAAGCTTTGCAACTGCGACTGTTAATGCTACAAGTGTCAAAAATCCAAAAATGACTGCGACTACATCCTTAAATTGTATTTTTACTTCATTAATTGCTTTATTAATGCCGCCAGAAATATCAACACCGGCGTTGTTATCGGAAGCATAAGCATTAATTGCTGTTATAGATGAAATCAGTGCTGATGTGATTGAAAATGATAACACTTTGTTTTTGATTTTTTTAAGATTCATAAAAATTACCTCCGTTAATTAACTTTTACATAGCAGGTATATGACCTACCGTTATATGTTGCTGTTACTGTTGTTGACCCTTTTTTCAATGCTTTAAAGCTGCATTGATTTCCACCACCTCCATAATTTTGAAGAATATACGAGTTACCGACTGACCATGAAACTCCGTTATTTGCTCCGATTAAGTTAAGAAATAAAACATCATCTGTATGTATAGAAACTGACGAATAAGACAAATATATATTATCTTTAGTTGTTTCTTGCGGTTTTACAGTAGGTTTTGAAGTTGGCTTCTCAACTTTTTTAGTTGTTTGAGGCTCTTGAACCTTTGTCGGTTCAGGTTTTGGTGTTTCAGATTGCTGTGGTCGGTAATAGTTGTTATTGCTTTGTGATGAATTATGAGAACTGTTGTTTATGCTGTTTTCGTTAGGTTCTTGTGATTGCTCGTGCTCTGAATCTTCAGATTTACTTTCACTTTTTGATTGTGATTCTGATCTTTCGGAGCGTTCACTATTAACGCTTTGAGAAGATTGTTGTGTTGCTAATTCACTGCTGTTTTGCCACTTAGAAATACTTTGTGTTGTTTCTGCGGCATTAGTGAATTTTATAACTGAACTTGAATAAGAAACTGTAGTATTTACTTCTTCTTTCTCTGTTTTGCCATTAACCGCAAGACTTACGATTATAACAACTGCAATCATTACTACAATAATTCCTGCACATACAATAACGAATACAGGGTTGATTTTTCGCTTGATGATCTATACCTCCTTTTTTTATTTGTTATATATTAAAAGCAGTGTATGTTTTAATACACTGCTCCTAAATATCGAAATCAATTTAAGTTATATATGTAGTTTAAATCAACATCACCTCTAATACCGTCAACCTTGCCGTTCCAACTGTACTGATGAATGTCAACAAATGGCGGAAGCTCATTGTACGAATTATTTGGTGCTGCCATCCAAATTAAATATTTGCTTGCAAGCTCATCAGGATAAGCACTGTCAACAAGCATTGATTTTGCACTATACATTCCAACATCAAATCCATAACCCTTTACTCCGTCACAAAAGGTTGAAATAATATCAGTCAATGTTCTGCGTGGCAAAACAGCCTGTCTGTATTCTTCAACATCAAGAAAAACAGGCAAGTCAAACTCTTTGCCCCTAATGGTTTTCATACAATTTCTTACTTCCGCTTTTGCGGCATCGACAGATGTAGCGTAACTATACCAATACGCACCTACATTTAAGCCTGCGGCTTTTGCTTGCTTATAATATTTCTGAAATTCATTATCCTCTTGATTCGGGTCTTTGCCGTAGCCTGCTCGAATAATAACACAAGTTATGCCTGCACTCTTTACTTTGCTAAAATTAATATCACCGTTCCACTCAGAAATATCAATACATTTTGCTTTATCAACATTGAACTTAACTGATACGGACTTAGAACATTGTTGGGCGGTAACGGTAGCGGTGCCGACCTTATTAACTTTCACTTTTACCATATTTTTATCAGACGAAACAATCTTTGCAACTGTACTGTCTGATGATGAGTATGTAATGTCGCTTATAGCGTTATTGGTTATTATTGAAAATGTAACTGTATCACCAACATTTTTCTTATACTCATTTGTCACTACAGATAGTTTTGTGTTCGCCTCAATGTTTTTAATATTGTTGTTTGAAATTTCTATTTGTAATGTTGAAATATCGTTTACATCAACTCTGCCGTCATTGTTCAAGTCATAGTCCATATTGTCGGTAAATCCTGATAGTTCGTTCTGTAAATAAGTAACATCATTCACATCAACTTTATTATCCGCATTAATATCTAAACCTTTTGCAAATACAGACATTCCACAATTGATAACTACAATACTTGTAATTACACCAATTATTATATTTTTTATTTTCATTTACTCATTAATCCTTTATTTAATAAATCATCACATTCGCCGGAAGCAATAAACAGTGTGTACAATATAAATGTATCAGTTATCGCTAAAAAACTCATTACACACCAAGTTAAAGCCATTATGCTCACCTCACTTTAAATGCTTGTTTAGCTTCACATTCGCTGAAAAAAGCATTTTCACCAATAGTCCAAAATTCATCGCCTGATGTTTTGCACCTTACGCTCATACTGTTTTCTTCTAAAAGAATTGCGGTGACGGTATCATTGCACATCATCATTTCTCCGTCACCTAAGTCATCAATCAAGAAAACTTTTTTACCTATCATATTTTCTACCATATCAGTACCTCCGTTTATCATAACTTGCACTTTTGAGATCGTTTTCTGTTTTTTAATTTCCTTTTGTTCTTTTTCCTTCCCGTAACTTTTAAAAGCGTTGTATATGAAACATATATATAGTACAATTAATGACAGCAATAAATAAAAAAGAAAATTATGTATAGTATCAAAAAATTTTGTGTTGGAAGACAAGAAGAGTATAGGTGTGATATTAATATTCATTTTGTTATACCTTCAAATTTTTTATAACATATTGTTTGATATTGACATTTATATCTTAATGATATATAGTAAAATTAGTTATATGTTTGAATATAGGTCACTTGTTTGACTTGAAGAAATGTAATTTGTATCGATTTTTCTTTTTGACATCATGGATAAAATTTCATTTCTTTTGTTATAAATTAATTCTTCTTTTTGGTTTAATGGCAAAGAATTTTCAATAGGACTCGGCTTAATATATTCATCTATAATAATTCTATCAATGATAGTAGCCATTGTATCTGCTATATCGTCATCACAAGTGAGATTTTGCAAAAATTCAGATATATTTCCTTTTAAATCAATTTTTAATTTTAACAAAATAAATCAGTCCTTTCAGAATGGAGATGTTAATATGGATTGTAGAGGTCATGAAAAAAGATTGAGAATAGTTCAGGAATACAAAATAATACCAATTGCTCACATCAAATTATTAAATGGTAAAATTATATCAAGTGATGCTGGGGGAGATATAACAGATAGTTATTTTATGTTTAATTGCATATCAAAGACAACTAACGAAAGAGAAATTATATATTGTGGAAAACCAACCGCAATAGATTTTTGCAACTTAACAAATCAAAAATTACCAGATTTATTCAATCCCTTAAAATGTACGTCAGTATCAGGTAAGCTAAATAAGAATAATATAAGAGAAGCTGAGATGATTGATAAAAAATGGAATCCAATGAGAAAGCAGTTATATAACGCAACAATGTTATTGATTGCTATTTTTGATGCTAAACCAGATACTCCATTATTTGTAATAAAAGCAGAATTAGAAACTTATGTTGACAGAGAGCCTTTTTTAGCAAGAATTAAGGCAATAAATACAATAATTTCAAAAACAAATAAAACTATGCGTGATATTATTGATGAATTAGGAAAAAATAATGATTTAAAATCTTTTTCTTTTGATTTATTAATTCCAAAATTAAACGAGAAAAATATTGAACAATATTTTGAAAAAGATATTTAACAGATTATTTTTGCTTTAGTAATCTGCGTATCCACTTGATTTTTGCAATAGTCCATTCTTTAATAGCCTTAAAAGGATAGAAAGGTGAGCCACGAAATACATAAATAACAAACATAAGAAAACAGAGCAATGCAGAGAAATAAACCAAATCCAACCAAGTATAAACACGATTACTTTTATTGCTAATCACCTCATCAGCTGTTGCAGTATCAGTAATCGTATCTTCAACCCTTTCGCCACGCACACACAATCTGTGCGTATTAATTGAGTACGGATAGCAAGTGACCAATGTCACATAGTCTTTTCCGTTCTCAATTTCAAGTTTACTTGAATCATCAGGGTCAACTATATTAATCTCACACACCTTGTATGTGAGTGTTTTATTCAGTACATCTATTTTAAAAGTATCTCCGATTTGCAGTTTGTCCAACTCATCAAAGAACACCTGTTCAGGATAACCGGAGTGAGCGGATATAACAGCGTGTGTGCTTGCACCGCCAATGGGCAAGGAAGTGTTTGCCAAATGCACACAGCCTTTTTTGAGTTTTTCTTCTCTGTTGGTGCTGTCGTGATACACCGGTAAGTCAACATTTATTTTCGGAATTTCAATGGTACACATTATATCGTCATAGTTGAGAATGTTCTCATACTCTGACATTGCTGCATTGTATTCGTCTTTTTCTTCATCGTTTAATGCACTCTTTGCAAGCAATTCGTTAAAATTTTGAGCCTTAGCAAGCTCGTTGTCGATTTCATCATCAGACATTGTTTGAGTGCTTTCACTGTAGTTTTTTATAACTGTTTCATTGCTTTTACTGTTGATGTAATCGGCAATGTTGGGATATACTATAAAGCCTATTCCGACCGTAGCAAGAACGCAGAGGGATATAAAAAATATTTTAGTTTTCATAATTTTTTGTGAGCAAGGGCCACCGATAAATCGGCAGCCCTTTTGTTATAGTTTAATTATTTAGCTGTCTTAGCTGATTTCTTCTTGATGAGGTATGCAAGTACCAATGCAAGAGAAATGCCTACACAAGCCACACCAGCCATTCTGATGAAGCCTACATATCCGCCTGTCTTAGGGAAGAATACGATTGTATCAGTTACGGTAATTTCAACTGCGCCGTTTGTCGGTGCATTCTTTACCCAAGTGTTTTTAGTGAATACCGAATTATACTGAACAGGGATTTCAACTTCAATTACCTTGCCGTAAACATTGTAACCGGCAGGAGCAACAGTTTCTACAATGTAATATGTTCCGCTCTGTACTTTCATTTCTTCGTTAGCGGAGTTCATAAACTTAACTGTGCCGTTGCTGTCTGATGTACCTGTTGCAATAGCGTTTTTCTGTGATTCAGCGTCAGCCTTTGTCTTGTAAAGTTCAAAGGTTGCACCTGCAAGCGGATTGCCTGCTTCATTAAGTTTGAGTACCTTAAGTCCATATGTGTAAACATATACCTTATTGCCCGGAACGCTGTCAACACCTGAATCATTACCGTATTCAAGTTTTACATCTTCATTCGGGTTGCCTGCTGTACCGACTACAGCGTATTTGTTGACTGTTGTAGAATATGTTACAATAACAAATTTTGCGTTGCTTGTATAAAAATCTGACTTTGCAAGATACTCGGAAGTAAGAGCGACATTAAACTTTGTGTTTTTGCCCTCACCCTCGCTTGTTACATTCACCTTGTAATCTGTGCCTTTAGTAAGGTCAGCTACTTTAGCACCTTTAGCGTCAACAAGTGTAACCTTGAATGAATTTTTGTTAAGTGTAAGACCTGCACTCATATCATCATATACAGCATATGTTGTGAGCTTAATATCATTTGAGCCTGCTACTGTATTCTTAAGTTTAAAGTTTACAGTGTCGCCAAGGCTTACATCTGTATAGTTAGTATTGTTCTTTGTGCTGTTGGTAATTGACTTTTCTGTTGACGGTGTGCTGTCAGCTACCTTGCTTGCAAGATTGATTTCAGCGTAGCTGTATACCCAACCGTTATTGTAATATGGGAGAGCAAGAACAGAGTTTGTGATACTTGTAACACCGGCAGGGTACTTAACACACTTGATGTAATAAATACCCTGTACAAGGTTTGAAAAGCTCTGTGTTGTGTTTGTTGCTGATGAAGTAAATGTACCCTGTGATACTGCCGTACTTAAATCAGCGTTATCGAGTGCGTCAAGAGCAGCCTTTGAATCGCCTGCAAGAATTTCTGCGCTGATTGAATTTACAAGAGATGTGTACTCTGTTTTGAACGGAGTAGCTGTTGTGCTCTTGAGGTCCGCAACTCTGAAAAGTTCAAAAGTATAGCCCGGTTTAGTGCATTTTACACTGATATTTACCTTTTGGTCTGTCTTAAGTGCAGTAGCCGCACTTGCTGTTGGGATCGCCGCAAAGAGTAATGTCAACATCATTACTACTGCGAGCAGTTTGCCTGTGAATGATTTTCTAATTGATTTTCTCATAAGAAAACCCCTCCTTAAAAATTTTTTGCGGACAATTTGTCCGTTGTATGGAAAAAGCCCAACAGATTTACTGTTGAGCCTTTTTGCCGATGCTTTTTTTCTTCTTTCTTATACCTAAACCAATAGCACCTACCAATATTGTAAATGCTAATACAGCGGCGCCGATTTCAATGTACATCGGTCTGTTGTTGCCTGTTCCGCCGGTTTCAGGAATGAAGACGCTGTTATTCTTAACCGTAAGCTGTATATCAAGTGTATCTAAGCTGTCGGGCGAAATGGTAAAGTTAATCTTGCCTGCATACGGCATATTACCTTTGCTGTCTGTTTCAATGAAGTAATAATCACCGGGCAAGAGGTTATTTACAATAATTCTGCCGTCGCTGTCGGTAACGAGCTTTGTTACCGTATCAGCCGTCTTGCTGTCGGCAGCTTCGTACATAATACTGCTGTTTTTATTTATAACATTAACAATGCCTGTTTTTGTGTTGTAGAGTTCAAACTCAATACCCTCAAGCGGATTGCCGTTGCCGTCTGTTTTTAAAAGCTCTACACTGCCACGCTTGAGCAGGTTTTTCATCGTAACTACAAAGCTTTTGCCGTCCTCAAGTGTAACTGTCTGAGCCGCAGGCTTTACATACTTAGCAGGGAAGTAATATGTACCGTCTGCATTTTTAAAACCTAATTCATCAATTGTGTATTTAACCTTTTCATTGCTTGTGTTATACACCGCAAGATTGGTAAGATGAGCAGTGCCGTCCTCGCCTGTTACAAGCACCTTATTTGTTTTGCCGTCATCAGACTTTACCGAGAAGTAAAAGCCGCTTACAATGCCGTCCTCAGACTCTTTTTGAACGATTAAGCCTGTCTTTTGCAGTCTGTTTGCAAAATAAAATGAAAGAGTAACATTTTCCTTTAGCGTAACGGTTTTTTTAGCAGGAGGAATATATCTGTCAGGTATCGAGTATGTACCGTCTGCATTTTTGTAGCTAAGCTCTGTGATTATGTATTTTACATATTCTCCGCTTGCTTTGTAAACAGGCAAGTTGCTGAGCGTTGCTGCACCGTCTATGCCCTTGCTTTTTGTTACTATGTTTTCGTCTGTCACTCCGTCATCAGACTTGACATTAAACCATACATCCTTAGCAGTATTAGCTCCTCGCTTACTGTCATCAGCGGTTTTGTAGATTGTAAGATTGCCGTAAACGGTATCTCGTGGTTCAGGCACTTCAATCTCATTAAATGTTGTGATTGAGCCTGTGGCTTCATCAACCTTAATTTGTCGGATAAACAATTCAGGATTGATTTTGTAGCCTGTCGGGGCTTTGGTTTCCTGAACGGTGAAAGTGCCAAGAGGAAGTGTAGGATCACCGTTTTCGTCATAATACAATAAATCATTTTTTGTGTTTGGAGAAAGATATTTTTCATCTAAACGGGTACGACCATTATCATCTGTTATTAATACCCACTTGCGTTCAGGCTCAAGTCCTGCAAGCTCGCTTTCAGTATAATAATAGCCTTTGTAAAATTTAAAAGTAAACTCAGCACCAGCCATATTTACTGTTTGACCTGTAATAGCGTCTTTTTTCTGTAGTAATATACGAACAGGGTCATTCTTTGGAGTATTTGAAATAGTAGCACCTAAGAGAGCATAACCGCCTGATGTGCCCTCTAATAGTTCAAGCTGAACAGGGCGTTTATATCTTTCAAAACCCTTACCTGCTTTTGTTTCGACTGCATAAAGTGTATCACTATATGTGATTTTATAAAGTTCAGAGTTTGAATTGGCATCCCAATTAATTCCGTCCTTTGAAATAGCTTTAGTATTGCCTAAACTATCTGTTCTAAAGTATCTGAGTATTTTATCCGTCTTTGTATTATCAGAAAAATACTCGTAAGCACTTCTCTCGTTAGGAAATACTGCAATCTCAGTGCCGTCAAGGTCGTAGCAATCGTTGTTCTCTGTTAAAGAAGGTTCACTGCTTACTTTTTTTAGGTTGAGCTTAACGATTTCGGTATCAGATAGTTGAAGAATATCAAGTATTCTTTCGTTATTGCAATCGTCTGTTGTGACTGTAACATTGTATTTCTTGTCGCTAAGAGCGAAGTAACCGTTTGCCGGTGCTTTTGTTTCCTTGAGGTAATACTGACCTGAAACAAGCTCAAAGTAATTCTTTGTAATCCAGTCCTGATTGGAGTACGAATACTTAATTTTAGCAATGTTACCGTTTTTATCAAGCTCCGCAACTGCAACTACTTTGTTATCATCACTATACAAGGTGTACTGTGCACCTGCAAAATTCAAGTAATCTTTATCAGTTGTCTGTTCTGTCAGGTTCTTGATTTCTTCGCTTGTACCTGACTTTTCAAGATATAATTTAGCTTTTTTCGGTATTCTTACTATTAAGTGCTGACAAAAAGTGCCGTCTTTGCCTTTTGGCTGTGTAATATAGTAATTGTTGGTTGCACAACTACGCTTGATAGCTGAATAATCACCTGTGGATTTTACTATATTCTTTGTGTAATCTACTAAGCGATTAATCATTGTGTTAACATCTTTGTAGTTGTTCCAAGTTTTCCAAGATGTACCGTCATTTACAAGCTCGTGATAAAGCTGTGAGAGCGTATAATGCGATAAGAAATAATACTTATCTTCTCGTGTATTCATCTTACTAAATAAAGATGAATACACACCGTCAATAAATCCGTCCATTATGGACTTAGCGGATTTACCGCCGTTCTCGAATGTTGAGAAATAATCTCCGTAACCGCCGTAAAGAACACTCAGACCTACTATAAGAGCCCTTTCTTTTTCATCAGTCGAATTAGGGTCAAGTTTTATTACTTCTTTACCTGTATCACCCGAAAACTGCGTAAACTCCATAGTCTTGCCGTCTGTCTTTTGTGCCGGCAACTGTGGGTCAATACAATAACCGACCTCACCGTTGATAAGGAATTTATATGCGTCAAGTTTGCCTGCACTTCCGTTGTCAATAAGGACTAACGGTTTTTCCGAAGATTGAATCAATACCTTGCCGCCGATTTCACTAAGCCCCGTATATGAATAAGCACTTGCCGAAATATTAGCAACAGGTAGCATAGCAAAGATTGTTGTTAATGCAACTGCCAATGATGTCAGCTTTTTAGGCTTGCAAAAGGAAATAATCGCCGACTTTAGCTTTTTAAATTTGTTCATAAAACTCTCCTTTCAATGAGATAGTATATTTTTCTTTCTGTTGGTGGACTCCTTTTTCCGCTCATAATACCGCTCCTTTTCTTTATAGGTATGAAAAAAGCAGTCAAGCTCTTGCTTAACTGCTTTAATTGATGTGTTTAATTTTCATATATATATTAATACCAACCTGCTGCTCTTACGAGAGTTGTTTTTGTTTCATAATGACCTTTTTCAGGCTCGTTGACTGTTTCATAACCAACTATTTCATCAACAGTTTCAATACGATAGCTAAAATCTTCACCATTTGGAAGATGAACTGCATCATCGTGTTCATCAATATGACCTGTTATCTCAACTCCGCATATGTTGCAAATTGTCGCACGATGACTTTCAATGATTGGTCGCTGCCAAGTGTAACCCTCTTCATCAACTACCCACACTTTTTCGGTTTTGTACTCTGCATCGTACCAAGTTTTTCCCTCGTGCGGGTCTTTTGTTGCAGGCTGTGTAGCCGGTGCAGGCTTACTTGAAGATGATGAGCCGGAGCCGCTTGACGGCTTGCTCTGACTTGAGTTGCTTGATGAACCGCCTGACGGTTTACTCTGACTTGATGAACCGCTTGAGCCTGAATTGCTTGCAGGCTTGTTTGTGCTGCCTGATGAGCCGTTGCTCTTGCTTGTCTGACCGTTGCCGCCATTGTTATTATTGTTGTTAGTCTGATTGCTGTTGCCGTTGCTGTTATTGTTGCTCTGACCGCCGTTGTTCTGCTTGTTGTCGGTCTTTGCTGCATTCTGTGCATTAACTTCCGTAGCTTTTTCCGACTTCTCCGCAGGCTGTGTCTGCTTAACCTCAACAACCTTAGTTGCTTCTTCAATATGTGTATTGCCCTGACTGTCCGTCACAACCTGTGTAACAGTCTGAACAGATGTAGCGATTACCTCATCAGCCGTTGCAACAGGCTGTTTATTTCCGCAAGCGGTCAGCATAGCAATAATGACCGCCGCCACCGTTACTGCCGCAACCGCAACAATACCAATAGCCTTTTTCTTATTCGTTTTTTTCTCTGCTGATTCATTCGTATTTGTAATGTTTGTGTTCATTTCCTGTGTAGTCATACTTCTGACCCCTTTCGTATATGTCTTTATATCTTAATTTTACAATTCACATTTTTGTTTGTCAATAATTTGTTTATTAATAATTTTTATCTATCTTTGTTTTCAATCCATAGCGTTCTTATTTGAATGGGGAGAGATACAAGTATTGCAACAAAAAATATTGGAATTGATTCACTTATAGATAAATACATAGCAAATGTCATCAATAACAGTGTTGGAAAAGTGTATGTTCCATCTTGTAATCTTTTAACACTATTATAAAATATCAAAAAGGCTGATAAAAATATAATAGATAACCATAAGTGCAAGTCTAAGTCCATCAGTATATAATAGAAGAATTGACATACGCAAGAGAAAGCAATAGTTTCCGAACTGATTTTTTTGTTTTTGTTTTTTACTGTAATCCATAAAATTTTGATAATACATATCACTATAATTAAATTTGCTATAATTAAAAGGTATGGAGCTACAGAACTAAAAAGTATTTTATATATTATTTCTCTTTCTTGCATATAGCTAATCTCCTTATTTCATATAATAAAAAAACAGTCAAGTTTTTATACTTAACTGCTTAAATGTGATATAAAATTATTTTGTTAAACGCAATCCTGAAATTTTAATATATCCAATTTCATCTGTTATATATCTGTCATCGGCAAATACGGTAAAACAAATTTCTTTTATTTCTTTCCATGAATCCCGGGAAGACATTTTTGCTAATGGTATAATGTGATGCTTGTTTTCAAGCGGAAAGTCGATAAATTGACTTTGCTGTACATTCTTTATTTGAAATTGCACTAATTTAATACTTTGAGAAGTATCAAGTGAAAATTCTAAATTATAATTTTCATCGTAGTAATTTTCTAAATTTATAAAAGGGGTAAAAGAAAGTAAAATCATTGCAAATTGGCATCCGGGCAATTGCTTTACTTTTTCGGGCATTGTAATCTTTGCTTTAATAACAGGGCCGTTACTTTCGTTTTCTATATTACAAATATCTCTTGTTACATCATACGATTTTACAATTTGTATTGGACAATATTCATTAAATCTATCGGTAAGATAAAATGTACTGTTATTTGTTTCTTTGGGCTTTTGTGAGTTATTATAATTATTAATAACATCACCTTCAATATTACCGAATACATTACCGTTTACAACACCTATATTTTGAGAAACAGTTGGCTTTATGTATTTAGCAAATTCTAATTCTTTTTGGATTTCTTCGTCAATATTAATATATTCTTTAAGTAATCCTTCGGATTTCAAATATACATCAGGTGTATTATTTATATATTTACATATTTTATCAAGTGATTTATCGTCCAGTATCCAATTTGATAATTTGTTTTTGAGAAAGTCTTTTGTAACAGAAGTTCCCTTCTTTATTAAATCCCAAACTGCACTGCTTACAATTCCGGAAGTTAGTTCATTCATAGTATCCCTCTTTTTATTAATGTGTTGTCATATTGACTTTTAAATTTTTATAATATATAATGTAGTTACAGAGGAAACCGTTTAAAGCGGTTAGCCGAAATTGTTTAATTAATTATAAAAATAATCGTTCAACAAGTTTTAGCGGGCTGTTGGGCGATTATTTTTTTATGTATTTAATGATCTCAAGAAGTTCTACTAACAAAATAATCAGTAATACTAACTCGGTCATACATATCACCCCCCTTATTCGGGAGTGCTAACCGCCTTATATCCTCTGCAACTACTCCATAAAGCCTTTAGGCTGAATGGCAGGTATTACATATGTTGTGTAAAATTATTGTTAAAATGTTGTGCTTGATTTAATTCTGACTGCAATTCAAGTATTTGTTTCTGTTGCTCAACAGATAGTGTTTGCAATCGTTCAACTTCTTTCATTAAGTTGTTGATAGATTCCACATAATTTTTTATGCTGCGTTGCTCATCAGTTAGATTTTCATATTTATATTTACTCCTTTCAATTTCTTTAATAAGCATTTTATCGACATTATTTAATAAACTGTAAATTTGGTTATCATTATTTTCTAATGATTTTTGTGCCTTTTCTATGTTTTGTTGTGTATCTTTATTTTCGCTACGAACTAAGTCCTTAACTTTTTCGTTGTCAGTACTTAAATCTTTTTGGCCTTCTTTTATTGATTTATGTTCATTAGATAACTCCTTGTTGCTTTTTACTGATTTAACTATATCAATGATAACTCCGGTTAAAAGTACAAGGCAACTGCAAAAAACAACCCAATCCATCATATTGCCCCAATTTATCGATTCATCTATATTAAAGTGCATATATTTCACCTCTATTCTACAATTAACATTTTTGTTTGTCAATCACATTATTTCTATTAAACAATGTGATTGACAAAGTTTTCTGACTTTTTTACATTAATAATTTGCATGTGATATAATATGTATATCAAAAAATTAAGGAGATGTTATTTTTGAAAATTAATGAATTAAACGAGTATGCTTATGAACATTTTTTCGAAATTGATGATTTAAAGAAATCTTATTATAAGTACACTCAGTTACACCAAGTAGTCGAAAGGTGCCAACATATTGAAAAAATCGACAAAAGGAAAATCAACAGATTAATTAAGGAGTTTAAATGTATATGCAAAAAATTAATTAAGCGTGATGAAAATTTTGATATTGAAGAGTACACATTATATATGCAGGCATTAGTTACCATTAATGTGAAAATTCAGAAAATATTATCCGATTGGAGATACCGAAAAAATAAAGAAATATCTGATATTGAAAAAGAATACAAAAAGGTTAATAATTACTTATCTTATGCTAATTCGTCTTTTGATGTTATTTTGAATAATCATACGACACTTTTTATTTTGCTTTCATTTGCTGCGTTTGTGTTTGGTGGATTAATTTTCTATATTGCAATTCGAAGCATTTTAGGAACACTATTAAATTTGTTGCTTTTAGTTATAGCGTTTCTGATATACTTTTTTTATAACAAAAGTATAATGCGTAGCTTTAATATCGACTATATAAATAGAACAATAAGTAAAAATACATATATAAAATCATCCAAAATAAAGAAAGCTAATAGAAACTTAAAATACATTTTAAATTTCAAGAAATAAAAATATCATACCTGTGATTTCAACTGCAAACCAGGTAACCGACATTAATATTCCGTATTTGTCTATATATTTTATTTTCCTGTAAATTTTAACAGTGTTGTAAAGTGAAATTGCTATAAAAATCGGTGAAATAATTATTATAATAAGTAATAGTATAATCATAAATTTCCTTTCATTTATATAATAAATTATGTTTAGTACAAACACTGCAGTTCCGCACTAACTGCAGTGTTTCTTCATTTTAATAAAAGGAGAAGGGGTATGTAAGGTGCGGTTTATTCTTTAATTTCACTTAAACTGAATTGACTTGAATTTTGGACAATTATAAAATGAATTGCTCCACTTGAGGTTTTTATTATAAGCATAAACAGTTGTAAGTTTGCTGCAATTATTGAAAGCTTTATCGTTAAGCTTTCCGATATTTTGAGGCAAAGTTACTGTTGCGATTTTTGAATTGTTTGAAAATGTATTAGAACCGATTTCGGTAACTACATAGTTGTATCCGGGGAGAAATCCCGGTACTGTTACATTTGTATCATTGCCAAAATATGATTGAGAAATCAACTTTGAATTACTGCTCATTTGAAATATAAAATCACCATACACAATGATTGATTTTGAAAGATACTGTTGCAATAAAGATATATCGTTAATGTCTAATTTTCCGTTGCGGTCAAAATCAGCATATGCCGAGTAAAATTTCATATCTTTATATCCTGCGAGATATTGCTGAATTAATGATACATCTACAATATTAATTATGCCGTCAAGGTTTACATCACCAATTTTCGGTGCTGCGTTTACCGGTGATGATAATAATGCTGTTGATAAGCTAAGTACTGCTAATGAAGCACAAATTATTCTTTTGATTTTCATATTTACCTCCTTGTGGGTGTTGGGCTGTTCCAAATGTTTTGAAACAGCCCTGTATTTCTATCATCGGGGAACGATGAGAAGAAAACTATGTATTTGATATAAGTTCAACGAGTTTTTCTTTTGGAAAGAATTTTCTTAAATATCTGCGTATAAACTCATCAAGTTCATTGTAAGCAACTGTATATTTATTATTGTTAAGATAAAATTCAAGCTGCTTTTTAAGAAACTTTAATTTGTATTCGCAATTTTGATATTCCTGATATGGAACATAATTTTGCGTATTACCGCTTGCAGAAAAATTCTTAAATCGTTGACTAAACATATTAACTGATTCGGCAGTGGTAGGAAATGCAGTTGCATAATATTTTAATACCGAGCTTGTACAGTTTAAAACTGTAGCCGATAAGGTCATAATCAGTTCGTTCGGTAACTGCTCTTTTTCCTTTAAGTGTCCCACCGTGGGACACTTGCGGTTGCTTGTTTCAGGATTAATTACCTTTTCAGATGAATTATTAACTTTTTCTTTCTCTGCTTCAAGAGGTTCAATTCCAATATTTTCTTCTTCAATATCAGCTTCTTCAAATAATACCGGCACATCAACTTTTGGATAAAAGATTTCTTGCAGATTGTCAGGTTCAAGTCTTATTCTTCTTGCAATGTCTTTATCAATCTTTTGGCAAACCGAGGCATTATTAAGAATAAAATTAAGCAATGAGATCTGTTGTTCCTCTGAAAGGAATGAAAGTTCATATCCTGCGCCTACTGTAATTGCTCCGCTGTCAACTTTGTTAAGTAAAGGTTTAATGAGATATGTAAGTCTGATGTGTCGATGAACAGCTTTTCTGTTTGTGTTGTTTTGCTCTGCTATAGCTGATACGGTAGATTTACTGCCAAGTTTTTTTAATAGTTCGGATTGTTCCGCATAACTGAAAGCAAGTTCGGAGGGAAGGTAGTCAGTGTTACGGTCATTATTAGTGGCCAATAAGATTAGTCTTTGCTTGTCCGGGTCGGTTTCGTTTTTTATTATTGCTTTAACAGATTTTTGCCCATTCAGTAGGCATGCTCTTTTTCTGTGTCTGCCTGCAAGTAAAACATATCTGCCTTCTTTTTTTGACTTCACAACAGTAACAGGGTCAATCTGTCCTATATGTTTCATACTTTCTGCTATGTTTTCAATTTTGTCTTGATGTATGCTTTGTGGCTGATCGTCTATTTCATCAATCAGAGATATGTCAATTTCTACAACTTGATTTTCCGTGCTTCCGCCGAGCAATTCAGAGTATGCCTGCTCCGGGGTTTTTAATATTTGCTTTTTGGGTTTAAAAAAATCAGGCATTTTCACATTCCTCCATAATCCTATGTGCAGCTTCTATATACTGAGCACCTACAACTGATTTGCAGTCTGAAACGCTGCTACGATGAAAACCTACTGAGTTTTTTGTTTCTGTTCTATATGATATATATGTATTAAAAACAAGATCGTTATAACTTTCTTTAAGTGCGTTGTAAATTGTAGCGGAATGTCTTGTATTAGTCTGATACATAGTAACAAGCATTCCAAGAAGATATTTACGAATATCGGTATCTTTCTTAATTCGCATAAAACTGTCAAGCATTTGTTCTACGCCCTCATAACTGAGTAAATCTGCCTGAACAGGAATAAGCAGCTTATCACAAGCGTTGAGAACATTTGTAACAAGCAAATCAAGAGCAGTTTGACAATCAAATATAATGTAATCGTAATTTTCGTTAAAGTAGTCATTTTCAAAAATTCTTGAAATTACAGTTGAACTGTTATCATCTGCAGCAATAATTCCAAGCATACCGGCAAGCAAGTTAATTGACGGTATAAAGTCAAAGTTTTCTTTTTCACAATAACGAATACAATTTTTAAAATTTACATTTTGTTTTGTAACTGTGCTGAAAATAATATCGGATGTTGTAGGCTTGCCATCGGCTTCCCAATTAAGCCAGTTTGATAAATGGTGCTGTGGGTCGCAATCAACAAGTAATACTCTGCGATCATTAACAGCAAGTGCTGCTCCGAGATTTAATACAGTTGTAGTTTTTCCTACTCCACCTTTTTGATTTGATACTGCAATTTTTATTGCTTTGTTATTTTCTTTCATTTTTCGTTCCCCCGATTAAATGATAAATTTTTTACTAAGTGTCCCACCGTGGGACACTTGTTTGTTTGAGTAATAAAAAAGACTGCCAAAAACGCAGTCATAATTACATCATCATAGCCATTCCCATATCGGGCATTGCTATTTGATTTGGTAAAATGGGTTGTGTCACCTGTGCAGCCTGAACATTTTTAATTGATTGTGTAAGTTCAGGTTTTAGACTATTGTTGATATTATCCGCAACTGATTTATATGCTCTGTGAGAGTGATCAAGTGATTTTGTAATGTCAGCCGAAGAGATATTTTTGTCTGCACACATTGTTTTGTATTGATCGGCAAGATGTCTTTGCCTGCTCTCAGGTATTTGCAAGCCAAAGTATGACTGCAACATTACCGATGTTGCGTCAGCTTCAAATTCCATTTGAGCTTCACTTTTAATTTGAGTTTTATCAAGCTCTTTATGTAAAATAGCGTGTGCGGTTTCGTGTGTAAGTACTGATAATTTTGTTGAATCGTCAAACATACCGCTAAGCGAAATTGAATTGCTTGCAGGATCAAAGAAGCCTCGCAGTGATACTGAATTAAATTGATTTTCGTGTACTTTACAATTCAACTCTTTTTCGCAATATGTTTTCATAAGTTCGTATAGCTGTTTATGCTGTTCTGATGTGTAACCAAGATCGAAATATTTAGGATAATCTTCTTTAGGACAATTTGTTTGTGCTATGTCAAAAACAGTACCGACTTTAAAATGTATTCGTTGCTCTGCCTCAATTCTATGTTGCTTGTAAGCCTCTTTCTGTTCTTTTGTAGCTTTACTGAGAGGAACAGGGCTGCCGTCAATATTAAGGTATGTCTTTATAGTTGGCACAAGTATTTTCATTCCGTGTTCGCCACGCTTAACCGAATAACCCATATCCTGATATGCTTTATAGCTGTTACAAAACATTGCACCCGGATTTTGCTGATAAATAAGCATTGTGTTTCTTGAACTGTAGTTATAAAAACGAGTTGAAAATTGCAAGTATTCAATCATATTCTGCGGATTATCTTTAAAGTTCTTAGCAAGTTCAATGACCTTTTGTTTCATTTCTTCTTTTGTCTGTTCTGATTTTGCCGGATCGTAAGCCAAATTCAACACCTCTCAATCTGCATATTGATTTATAATCCCTTTTTGTACATCATACGGCAATTCTGCAATACTTGTTAAATCTTTTGGAGAAATAGTTTCTCCTATTTCAATAAGATTTTCGGGTATTTCACAGAAAAATAATTTACCGTCCTCACGCTTGACAATAAGTTTATCTTCATAATATCCGACAACCTCGTTGTCTGTGTATGGTTCTTCAAAACTTAATATACTCATAGCTGCCTCCTGTTTTTTATATAAAAAAGACCTCATAAACAAAGTTGTTGAATATTGACCATATTATTACAATATGTTACAATATTGTTACCTGATTGCTTACGAGGTGTATTTTATGACTTTATGTGCTGCTTATCAGCAGTTCTTGAAAGAAAAAATTTCTGAAGGTGTAACTGAACAAACTTTAAAATATTATAAATATAATTTACCGAAGTTCATTGAATGGTGTGTAGATAACAAAATAGAAAATGTCGAAGATGTTTATACTCATTTATTTGAAGATTACAAACTCTATTTAATTGAAAATAAAAACGGTACTAAAAAAATATCACTGCAAACTTATACAAGAGCAGTGAAAACATTTTTATTATGGTTAAATGAAAATGAGTTCATTCAAAACGTGGGTAAGTTGAAACTTATTAAAGCTGAAATTGCCAATATAGTTCCTTTGTCAGATGTAGAAGTAAAAATACTTCTCAATAATTTTGATAACTCATACTTTGGTATTCGCAATAAATTAATGGTAATGTTTATGCTTGATTCAGGTCTGAGAAGAGGAGAAGTAGTAAGTCTTGAATCAAAAAACATATTTATGCATAACAACACTATGTTAGTGCAAGGTAAAGGAGAAAAAGAGCGATTAGTACCTTTTGGTGAAGAAACTAAGCGATATATTAATCGTTATTCACACATGAGAAACGAATATGAAAAACGCTTTTTCCAAAAAGAAGATGGTACACCGATTACCGATAATACAATCAAGATGTATTTTCAAGATTTAAAAGAAAGTACAGGAATTATCAGATTGCACCCTCACTTACTTCGCCACACTTTTGCGACTAACTATATCCTTTATGGCGGTGATGTTGAAGAACTGCGAATATTGCTCGGACACACAAGTTTACAAATGACAATGAAATATGTGCATTTAGCTACACAACAAAGAATACTAAATCAGCGTTATCATAGTCATATTGATAAATTATTTTGTCAATATGATAATAAATTGGCTCAATATAGTGGTAGCTTTTAATCAAGGTGTCCGGAGTTCGAATCTCCGATGGGTCACCATAAAGCCGCAAGGTACAATGCCTTTGCGGCTTTACTTATATAAATGTAAAAGACACTGTCGGTAATTTGCACAAACAACTTTTTTAAGCTCGCTAATCAGAATAAGCGTTTTACACAAAAATTATATATTGGGCTGTCGCCAAGCGGTAAGGCAACGGACTTTGACTCCGTCATGCGTGGGTTCGAATCCCGCCAGCCCAGCCAAAAGCACTGATTTTTTATAGTCAGTGCTTTTCTTTTTTGCTTGCCAAAAAGTCAAGGTGTCTAAGTCAAGGTGTCTAAATGGCTGTCAAATCTATTATTAACTAATTGCATTTGTGCAGCCAAATGAATATATATTTGAGTGATTGAGATAGAACTATGACCGAGTAGAACGCACTTTTGGCTTAGAATTAAAATAAACAGTAAAAGTATTGAGATAGAACTATGACCGAGTAGAACCCTGAGGACTTCAAGATTACCGCCCTGGATGAGCTTGTAAAATAAAGTGTGTAAGTTAAAAAATAGCTTGCACACTTTTTCAATTTCGGGAAAGTGTGTTACAATGAAAGAAAGGAAAAAGGAATGAACGAAATGGCAAAAAGAGAGAAAGCACACGGGGCGAGAACCTCGCAAAGCAAATTATGGGACATTATAATCCGAAAAGCGTTGCAGATATGCAGGACGCCTTGCCCCACTTGTCCTTGAACAAAATCAGGTTGTTCATAGCTTCTTCCTCGCTGATTGCTTGATATACTTTCTTGAGGTCAACCATCAGCTCCTTGATGTGTTTGTAGCTGACAAACCTTGTGCTTGAGCGTATCTGATGAATGATGCAACGCTGGATTTGTGCGTTCGGAAAAGCCGCTTCAATAGCTTGTCTGAAACCTGTCAGACCGTCAACGCAGAACAGAAATACATCTTTAATTCCACGGGTTTTGAGCTTGTTCAACACATTCAGCCAGAATTTACTGCTCTCATTTTCGCCAATCCATATGCCGAGAATATCTTTCTGGCCGTCGAGATTGATGCCTAAAACTACATATGCAGCCTTCGTGATATACTGATGATTTTCCTTGATTTTGTAATGAATTGCATCCATAAAAACGAACGGATATACTGCTTCAAGAGGTCGATTTTGTCATGCAGTCACATCGGGCATA
Organism: Ruminococcus sp. BSD2780120874_150323_B10; assembly: GCF_015553695.1. Taxonomy (NCBI): domain Bacteria; kingdom Bacillati; phylum Bacillota; class Clostridia; order Eubacteriales; family Oscillospiraceae; genus Ruminococcus; species Ruminococcus sp. BSD2780120874_150323_B10. The sequence goes on along the minus strand of NZ_JADNHD010000008.1, from coordinate 47,335 downwards.
ATCTTCTCGCTGATTTTGCTGACAAGCTTGGGAGAGATTTCTACATCATACAGATTTTTGATTTGTTCGGAAATATCATACTGGCTCATTCCGCAGGCATAAAGTGAGAGAATTTTCTCATCATTTCTGCCGGTGCTTTTGCCATTAAAAAAACTTCCTTTCAAGCTTTAATTTTTCTATTTCCATTATTGCTTGAAAGGAAGCTTATTATTCACTTTTACACAAACTTTTCGGCGGTATCCAAACGAATCGGCTACGGTTACGTGATGATGATTTCTTCTTTACCTTGATTCGCTATCTTTCTATTCCTTCTGTCCGTTCACCATCCCGCAAAAAATCGTGATGAACCACTTTTTTTATCAGTCATCGCTTTTTTGTGTTATTGTTTTATTTAATTTTCAAAACAACTGCGAGAGTGAATTTCATATTTTCAGGGTCAAAATTATGACTTACATTACCATTGTATTGTTTTGCTATTCGTTCTATACTTTTTATTCCGTAGCCGTGAATAAATTTATTGCTTTTGGTTGTTTGCAATTTGCCGTCCTTAAGATTAGGAGCAGTTGTGCAGTAATTCCATATGTTGATTACAATATAGTTTGTATTCGTTTGCTTAACTGTAAGCTCAATTTTTTTGTTATCGGCATTTTGCGTTGCCTCGAGAGCGTTTTCAAGAATATTATCAAGTAATGATGTTATATCGTTATTTGAAATGCAAGAAAAATCTATATCTCGAATATCGCAGTAGAAGTCAATCTCTTTATCTTTGCAAGCACTGACATATCTGTTTATGATTGCATTTATAAGTTTGTTATCGCTGTATTTCTTTAAGTATTTAATCTGATAATCTTCATACAGACTGTCAATGTATTTATTTATGCTTTCAAAGTCTTTTTCGTTTGAAAGTTCTTTTATTGAAAGCAAGTGGCGTTTTATATCGTGAATTAAAATATTAGAATTTTCGTATTGATTTTGCAAAATAGAGTAATATTCGGTATCAATTTCTGATTTTTGCTTTTGCAGCTTTAGCGCCGTGTTTTCGTATTGAGTTTTCAATACGTCTTCGTGTACAAGAAAAACAACTATATTTGAATACATTAAAAGCAGAGCGCCTACCGCAAACAAAACATATGTAAATTCGTCAAGTTTATAGTTAAGCGAAATGTATGACATACCGCATATGATAAGTATTGACGCCATCGGCAGAAAGAAAAGCATATTTGTTTTATTTAGCTTCAAATTTTCTTTATTTTCTTTGACAGAAATTTTAGATACAAAGTATGCAATAAAAAAGAAAAATAACTGCGAGCTGCCGCTTAATAAGAAAAATATCATACCGTTCTCAGTGATTCCTTTAATATCAATATTAAAAGTTACCATTACAAGGAACAGCAGAGTCATTTTTGTTATGAGAGTTATAGATGTGAGAAGAATTGAAGTAAATATTGCTTGAAAAACATTTGTGTTAAAGCAAAAAATACACAGCAACAGATTGCAAGCTAAAAATGCTACAATATTTGAATATTCCACACCTATCGTATTTATTATAAATTGCAGTGCAGCAGACAATGAAAAACATAAAAATAAACCCATATTGCTCATTTTCTGAGCAAATTTGCCGGAAATAAATATGTAAGAAATGATTGCCTCAAATACCGTTACCATCGCATAGCTGAAAATTATCATACAATACCTCCCGCAAAATCAAAAAAGGCTTTTTTAAATTCTGCGTATTTTCTTTGCGAAATGCAATGCTCCATAAGATTCTCATTGGCCCCCTGAAATGTAATTGAACTTTTATCAAAGTTAATTACATTCTGTAAGTTTACGATATAGCTTTTATGCGATTGGACAAAGCAGTTAGGCTGATTGATTATTTCGTACCATTCGGCAGGTTTCTTATTGGTTTCGTATGATTTGTATTTAGTAACGATAAGTGAACCGTGTTTTCTGTTTTCAATATAGAGAATATCCCTTGTTTTTACGGTGAAAATTTCGTCATATTTTTCTATTATAATACTTTTACTGATTTTCTTGTAATAGTCAACGGCTTCAAGAAAATTTCTGTTAAACCTTTCAGTGTCAATCGGCTTTGAAAGATATCTGAAAACCTGAATTTTCATTGCACTGTCAAGGTAAGCCGGATATGAGGTAAGAATCATAATAATAATGTCGGGGTTTAATTGTTTTAATCTTTCCGATACCTCAAGTCCGTTTACGGCAGGCATTTGAACATCGACTATAGCGATGTCGTAAGAATGTTTTTCTTTAAATATAAAATCACCGCAGGTACGCATATCTATATTAAATTCAATTTTATAGTTTTTTTGAAGATTACTTATAAGTGACCGTACTTTTTCGAGTATTGATTTATCATCATCACAAAGCAGAATATTAAGCACCGAAATTCCCCCTTTAGAAGATATTATACAACATAATTTTTAATTTGTCATATAAAAAACATCACTTTTGACTTTTTTTAATGCGTTTTTGCCCAAACTGTAACAAATGAAAATCCTTGTGCTATAATAAAATCAGTAAATAAAGGAAAAACAAGTACATTTAGAAGTTTTGTATTTAGCAGTTTTGATTATGGCACTTCACAGCTACTTCATACATCTGCGATATGATGTGTGAAGTAAAGCGGTGCTGTGCAACGGTACGGAGGTTTGTATAAAATAAAAAGGGAGAAATACTCTTGAATACAGTTGCATTACAGGATTTTCAATCATATGCAAAAGTTAATGACAATGTTATTAACAAATTCAAGAATAAAATTCCTGAAAATTTGCTTAAAATTTGGCAAAATTACGGATTAGACACTTCTATGAACGGATATATTAAAGTGATTAATCCCGATGATTATCAAAGTATAATTGATAATACATACTTTCCGTATAAAGACGCAGTTCCCATTTTTGTAACTGCCTTTGGTGACATAATTACCTTGGAAAGCGGCGAGTATATAAGTATAATGTATCTTCGCTACGGAAAATGTGAACTGATGCTCAAAGATTTTGATTTCTTTTTAAAAAGACTTGCAGACAAGAGCTTTTTAAACGAATTTTTTTCTTTGAATCAGTATTATAAAGCTGTTAACGAACATGGAAATTTGTTGTATATAGAGTGTTTTGGTTATATGCCTTTATTAGCGCTCGGTGGGGACGAAGACACCGATAATCTGAAAAAATTTCAGATACTGGAGCACATAGCGTTGATAAATTCATATTTCCTCATACTGATGTAAATCCGTTCTGCCTGACATCTTGAGATTTATAAAAATTGAGTAATCGGCAATATTGATGTTTAAAGAGAGAGGGAACAAGATGTTAGGCAACGAGATTTAATTTTAAATTTGATAGTATCTTATATGTTTTAGTGGTATCTGCAGTTAATGAGGATACTGCTTTTTTTATTTATATTGTTATAAAATTTATAGGCTCTATGTCAATAGTTGGGGTAAATTATGGTTTAACGGTATGATTTACCAAACAATTATAAAAGTTTGGTCGACCTTTTCAAAGGTCGTGGGTGTGGGCAAAGCCCACAAATACTTTCCGCTTACGCAATCTAACAATAGCCAAACAGCTCGCTGTTCGGCGGCTTGAACACAACGGCGTTAGCCTTTAAAAATGCGATAGCAACAAGAAAAGAAATTCGTTATTTCATTAATAAAATATAGTTTTTTTAGTGGCTGTCGCCTGTTTTAACAAACTTGGTTTTAGCACGCAAACAGCGTGGCTGTTTGCGCCTGATAAATTGTTATATCGGAAGATTTTTATGGGCGCTGCCCAAACCCGCAATTTTTGAAAAAATTGAGTAAACTTTTTTGTTTTTGGGAGGATAATTTAGCTTTAGCTAAATTTCAATGCCCGACCGACACTCCGCTAAACCATAATTTACACAAACGATTAGTATTGAATTTTGATAAATAATCTAATTTATTATGAAAAAACCGCTTGAGCTATAAAACTCAAGCGGTTAAATCTTTATATTTAATTATTAAGCACGAAGTTCGTCTTCGTTATCGCCTGCATAATAAACTTTTTTGATGTCAGCACCCAATGCTCTGAATTTTTCAATTACATCTTCATAGCCACGCTCAATGTACTGGATACTTGAAATTTCAGTAACACCGTTAATTTCAAGTGCCGCAATAATCATTGCTGCACCGGCTCTTAGATCGGTAGCTTTTACAGGAGCTGCTGTAAGCGGAGATCCGCCCTCAATAATTGCAAGTCTGCCCTCAACAGAAATGTGTGCACCCATTCTAACAAGCTCACTTACATACTGATAACGATTATCCCATACATTTTCATTTATAATGCTTGTACCCGGTACACTTACAAGAAGTGCGGCAAATTGCGGCTGACAGTCAGTAGGGAAACCGGGATGTGGCATAGTCTTAATATTACAACGCTTTAAAGGATTCTTTGTAGCGTCAATTTTGATAGCCTCATCGTATTCGGTAATTACAACACCCATTTCACGGAGTTTAGCTGTAATTGATTCAAGGTGCTTTGGAGTAATGTTATTTACTGTAATGCAACCTCTTGTAGCAGCTGCCGCACACATATATGTGCCTGCCTCAATCTGATCCGGAATAATCGAATATGTTATGCCGTGGAGATATTTTACGCCACGGATTTTAATAACATCTGTACCTGCGCCTCTTACATCTGCGCCCATTGAATTAAGAAAGTTAGCGAGGTCAACAATATGCGGTTCTCTTGCGGCATTTTCAATGATAGTCATACCCTCGGCTTTAGATGCCGCAAGCATAATATTCATTGTAGCGCCTACAGATACTACATCAAGGTAAATATGCTCACCGTGAAGATTATCAGCATCTGCCTCAATAATTGCGCCGTCAACAAGCTGTGTTACTGCGCCCATAGCTTCAAAGCCTTTTAAATGCTGATCAATCGGACGAACACCGAAGTTACAACCACCAGGTAAAGCAACCTGAGCTTTACCGCATCTGCCAAGAAGAGCACCGAGAAGGTAATAAGATGCTCTCATACCTCTTACAAGTTCTGTTGTTGCAGAGTGAGTTGAAATATGAGTCGGGTCTATATAAAGTGATGATTTATTAATTCTTCTTACCTGTGCACCCATCTGCTGAAGAATTCTGCTTATAAGTGAAACATCGCTGATGTTAGGTATATTTTCAATCTGACAAGGCTCGTCACAAAGGATTACTGCCGGGATAATTGCTACTGCGGCGTTTTTTGCACCGCTTATATTTACTTCACCAAAAAGCGGCTTACCGCCGTTTACTACAAACTTTTCCAAACCGTTACACTCCAATTCCATATACTGTACATTCACAATAACGAATATGTGAGTTTACATAATCTAAATCTAAATAAAAGTGCGTGCCAAAAAACAGCAACATTGATTGCTGTAAAAATGAGTATCTGCCATATTACTCAACTGATAATAGTATATCCACAAATATATTACATTTTCTTAAAACACACATTTTGCAGCATTACAACAAGGTAACACTAACATTCCTATACAGAAAATGATACTACAAAATTGTAGTAAAGTCAACGCATATTTGGAATTGTAACATATTTTTATCTAAAATGTACTCAAATTAAATAAATGAAATCAAGTTTATTCTTATTATGACTAAGCAAGATTACATACTTGTAATTATTCTTATAAAAAATAATACTGCTGTCATAATTGCAATACGGAATTAAAATCTTGCAATATTTTTCAGGATATAATTGCATATATAATGTAGGAAATTCTGAAAAATATTTAAATATTTACCAAATAATTTTTTTAATTGTATTGACAATTACTTTTTTATGTGCTATACTCAAGTTAACATATGAACATATAAACATATGAACAGATTAATAAACGGAGATAGGAATATGGCAGAACTAAATGAAAAGAAAGAAAAAGAAATTCCTGATTTGGAAGTGCTGTTTGATTTAGCGGATCTTTTTAAAGTATTCGGCGATTCGACAAGAATCAGAATAATGTTTGCAATTTCCGATAATGAGATGTCGGTGCTTAGTATTGCAGAGGCTTTAAATATGGAGCAAAGCACTATTTCTCATCAGTTGAGAGTATTAAGACAAAACAAACTTGTTAGGGTCAGAAGAGAGGGGAAGCAAATTTATTATACTCTTGATGACGACCATGTTAAAAAAATTATTGAAATGGGACTTGATCATGTTCTCGAGTAAGGAGGGTGTTTTTTATGAAATATAATTTTACACTTGAAAATCTTAACTGTGCGCATTGTGCGGGAAAGATAGAGAATAAATTAGCCGAAACAGACGGTTATGAGAATGTAAATTTCAACTTTGCAAATAAAAAACTCGTACTTGAGTGTTCAGATGATGTAACAGCGCAAGACATACAGGCGGTTTGTGACAGCATCGAAGACGGTGTAGAAGTTATTGATAATACAAAGAGAAAGAATTTAAAGCAGTACACTTTCACACTTGAAAATCTCAACTGTGCGCACTGTGCAGGAAAGATAGAGAAGAAATTAGCCGAAACAGACGGCTATGAGAATGTTAATTTCAATTTTGCAAATAAAAAACTTGTGTTTGAGTCGGCAGAGGATGTAACGGCACAGGACATACAGGCAGTTTGTGACAGCATTGGAGACGGTGTAGAAGTTATTGATAACAATGTAAAAGAAAACACCGTAACTGCCGAAAAGGTAAATTCAGCCAAGAAAGATAAAAAGGTTGAAATAAAGAATGAACTTATTTCTATTATTACAGCGGCTGTGCTTGGTGTAGCGGCTTTCGGTCTTGAACTTACTGTATTTTCTGATGCTGAATTCGGTACTGTAGGTTGGTTTGTTCTACTCGGACTAAGCCTTGTTGCCACTGTTTTGTCAGGTTGGAGAACATTTATTAAAGGCGTAAAATCGGTGTTTAAATTAGAGATAGATGAAACTACATTGCTTACAATTGCTGTTATTGCGGCATTTGCGTTAGGCGAGTTTGTAGAGGCGGCTATGGTTACTATTCTCTTTGCAGTCGGCGAAATTGTAGAAGAGAAAGCAGTATCTGCATCGAGAAGTGATATTGCAAAACTTGCGCAGATTCGTCCCGATAATGCAACCGTACTTATAAACGGCAAGGAAGTTGTAAAAGCCGCCGAGGATGTTAAAATAGGCAGTACAATTGTAGTTAAACCACACGAAAGAGTACCGCTTGATGGTGTTATTACTAAAGGAAATACTACTCTTGATACTTCGGCGCTTACAGGTGAGAGTGTTCCTGTCGATGCAGAGGCAGGCAGTGAAGTTATGAGCGGTATGATTAACGGCAATTCTCTTATAGAAATAAAAACTACTAAGGAATTTGGCGACAGTACAGCGGCAAGAATTATTAAACTTGTTGAAGATGCAGCAGCTACAAAGGGACAGAGTGAAAAGCTTATCAGCCGTTTTGCAGCTGTTTACACACCGATTATTATACTTATTTCTATTGTAGTTGCTATTGTTCCTCCGCTTGTGGGGCTTGGCAGTTTCAGCACATGGATTTATCGTGCTTTGGTTTGTCTTGTTGCATCTTGCCCTTGTGCAATCGTAATTTCGGTTCCGCTTTCTTATTATTCGGGTCTTGGCGCATCATCAAAAATCAGCGTTCTTATTAAGGGCGGCAAGTATATCGAAGCTCTTGCAAAGGCTGACGCTTTTGTATTTGACAAGACAGGTACACTTACAACAGGCGAGCTTTCTGTAAACAAAGTTTTTGCTTACGGCAATCATACTTCATCTGAAATTATTGCACTTGCAGCCGCTTGTGAAAGATATTCTTCACATCCGATTGCTATGGCAATAAAAAATAAGGCAGAAAAGGAAAACTTACCTGAACTTTCAGATTACAGCGAAAAGGCAGGACAGGGAGTTACAGCTGTATATAACGGCAAAGCTCTTGTATGCGGCGGCACAAAGGTTTTAAGCGATAAACAAAAGGTAAATGCAGAAAAAACCGCATCTGTATATGTAATCTACGACGGTGAATTAATCGGTGCAATCTCTGTTAGCGATACATTAAGACCGGAGGCAAAGAGTGTAATTGCAGAGTTAAGAAAACTCGGTGTTAAAGACAGTGTAATGCTTACGGGTGATAAAAAAGAAAATGCAATGGATATTGCAAATGAACTTAAACTTGATTCTTATTCGGCAGAGCTTATGCCGTCAGATAAACTTGAAAAACTTATAGATATAAAGAAAACTCATAAGTCTGTATGCTTTATCGGTGACGGTATCAATGATGCCCCTGTTCTTACTGCAAGCGATTGCGGTTTTGCAATGGGATTCGGCAGTGAGGCTGCTATTGAGGCGGCAGATGCTGTGCTTGCGGCAGGTAATTTAAAACAGTTACCGTTGTCTGTCGGAATAGCAAAGAAAGTTGTTGCTACTGTAAAGACAAACATTACATTTGCACTTGGTGTAAAGACAATTGTAATTATCCTTGCAATACTCGGTATCGCTCCGATGTGGTTGTCTGTAATAGCAGATACAGGCGTAAGCGTACTTTGCGTACTTTATGCTGCAAGACTTCTTCATACAGTTGATAAAAAGTAATTTATAAATAGATAGATTTCCTCTCATAAAAACTACCGCATTCCGATTGGAGTGCGGTAGTTAATTGTTGCTTTTTTATTAAATTAATTGGAGTGAATTATTATTTTGCTTAACTCGTGCACTAAACCATAAATTACCCCAACTATTGACATTGAACCTTTTAACTTTGTGATAAACTAAGTTAAGCATAATTAAAAGGCTGTTCCGCAAGATAGGGAACAGCCTTTATTTAATTATAAGATTTTATCTCGGTTATTCATTTTGTAACATAAGGTCATAAGACTGTCACTTAGGTGTACATTTTCAACAAGGGTGTCGCTGTACTTTCTTGCAATGTCATAGTGACTGAAATTCCAATAGTTCTTTATGCCGTAGCCATAAAGTTTGTCAAGTACATTTTCTACACATACTCTCGGAATACACAAAAACGCTGTATTGATTTTGTTGTTTTGACAGAACTCGTCAAGCAGACTGTCGTGCATTATTGTAAGATTATTCAGCTTTTTGCCAACTTTTTCTTCGTTACAGTCAAAACAGGCGATAAGTTCAAAGCCGAGCTTTTCAAAGTTCATATGCTTGGCAACCGCTTTACCGAGGTTGCCGGCACCGATAAGTATAGCTTTATAATTATTGTTAAGACCAAGAATATTTTGTATTTCTTCCTTAAGCTGAGAAACACTGTAACCGTAGCCCTGTTGACCGAATCCACCAAAGCAGTTAAGATCCTGTCTTACCTGAGAAGCGGTTACATTCATAATTTCAGCCAGTTTTGTAGATGAAATTTTATCAATGTTTTGTTCGTTAAGCTCAGACAAGAAACGATAATATCTGGGCAGTCTTCTGATTACAGACATTGAAATGTTGTCATTTCTGGACATTGTACTTTAACCTTACTCCTTTAACCGAATTGTGTTTGCTTATGCAAGTGAAGCGGCAAGATGCTCGTTTATTGCAAGCAAGAAATCTTCTGAATTAACCTTTTTCTTGTTTTCAAGAGTTGAAATAGCATAAAGGTCGCCTGTCATAATGCCGTCTTCAATAGTGTCGATAGTAGCTTTCTCAAGCTTGTCCGCAAAGTTCATAAGTTCAGGAAGATTATCAAGCTCGCCACGCTTTCTGAGAGCGCCTGTCCAAGCAAAGAGAGTTGCAACAGAGTTTGTGGAAGTTTCCTCGCCCTTAAGATACTTATAATAATGGCGCTGAACTGTACCGTGTGCAGCTTCATACTCATAAACACCGTCAGGTGAAACAAGTACGCTTGTCATCATAGCAAGTGAGCCGAAAGCAGTAGCAATCATATCGCTCATTACATCGCCGTCATAGTTTTTGCAAGCCCACATATAGCCACCCTCACTTCTGATAACTCTTGCTACAGCGTCATCAATAAGTGTGTAGAAATATGTAATGCCTGCCTGCTCAAATTTCTCTTTGTATTCATTCTCAAAGATTTCAGCAAAAAGATCCTTAAATCTGTGGTCGTACTTCTTGCTGATTGTATCTTTTGTAGCAAACCATACATCAAGTTTCTGGTCGAGTGCATAGTTAAAACATGAACGGGCAAATGAAGAAATACTCTTGTCAAGGTTGTGCATACCCTGAATGATACCGTCTGTCTTGAAATCAAAGATTGTACTTCTTTCTTCTGTACCGTCAGGCTTGGTAACGCAAAGTTCAGCCTTGCTGCCCGCCTTAACAACCATTTCTGTATTTTTGTAAACATCACCGTAAGCGTGGCGGGCAATACAGATTGGCTTTTTCCATGTAGGAATGTATGGAGTGATACCCTTTACAAGGATAGGACTTCTGAATACTGTACCGTCAAGGATAGCACGGATTGTGCCATTTGGTGATTTCCACATCTGCTTGAGGTTGTACTCGTCCATTCTTGCAGCGTTTGGTGTGATTGTAGCACACTTTACGGCAACGCCGTATTTCTTTGTAGCCTCTGCACTGTCAACAGTAACCTGGTCATCTGTTTTGTTTCTGTTTTCAAGACCGAGGTCATAATACTCGCTCTTTAAATCAATGTATGGGTAAATAAGAATGTCTTTGATTTTCTGCCAAAGAACTCTTGTCATTTCGTCGCCATCCATCTCAACGATGGGGGTGGTCATTTTAATTTTATCCATTAGCTGTTCTCCTTTGTATAGTCAAGCAAACCGCCTGCAAGAATGATTGCTCTTGTTCTGTCTGAAAGCTCACAGTCGGCAATAACGGTTTCGCCTGTTGTTTTGTTTACAACCGTTACGGCAGAGCCGTCTGCAATTTCTTTCTTAACATTCGGAAGCTCAAGCATATCACCAAGTTTAATTTTATCGTAATCTGCAGGATTTTGGAAAGTAAGTGGAAGAATACCTGCGTTAATGAGGTTACTCTTATGAATTCTTGCAAAACTCTTTACAAGAACTGCCTTAACGCCGAGGAAGAGCGGAGCGAGTGCTGCGTGCTCTCTTGATGAACCCTGACCGTAGTTTTCGCCGCCTACGATAATGCTCTTGCCGAGAGTTTTTGCTCTTTCAGGAAATTCCTTATCACATACTGTAAAGCAGTGCTGTGAAATAGCCGGAATATTTGAACGGAGCGGAAGAATCTTTGCACCGGCAGGCATAATGTGATCGGTTGTAATGTTGTCGCCAACCTTAAGTGAGCAAGATGCCTCTATAGAATCTGTAAGAGGGCTTGTCTTAGGATATTCCTTAATGTTTGGTCCTCTTAAGATTTCAACATTGTCCATTTCCTCAACAGGAGCAGGAGCAATAACCATATTATCATTAATGAGGAACTTCTCGGGAAGTTCAATTTCTGCGGCAGGACCAAGTTTTCTTGGGTCTGTAAATACACCTGCAAGTGCCGAAACAGCAGCTGTTTCAGGAGATACGAGGTAAATCTGACCGTCAGCTGTACCGCTTCTGCCCTCAAAGTTACGGTTGAAAGTACGGAGTGAAATACCCTTGCTGTTAGGTGACTGTCCCATACCGATACATGGACCGCAGGCACTTTCAAGAATTCTTGCGCCGGCAGCAATCATATCGGCAAGTGCGCCGTTCATAGCAAGCATATTGAATACCTGCTTACTGCCCGGAGCAATAGCAAGTGAAACGCCGTCTGCAACTGTTTTGCCCTTTAAGATATGGGCAACTCTCATAAGGTCAAGATAACTTGAGTTTGTGCAAGAACCGATACATACCTGGTCAATCTTCTGACCCTCAAGCTCGCTGATCGGTTTAACATTATCAGGTGAATGTGGGCAAGCGGCGAGCGGTTCAAGCTCCGAAAGGTTAATTTCAATAACCTCATCGTAAACTGCGTCTGCGTCTGCGCTTAACTCTGTGTAATCTTCTTCTCTGCCTTGAGCTTTAAGGAATTCTCTTGTGATTTCATCAGAAGGGAATACGGATGTTGTAGCGCCGAGCTCAGCACCCATATTTGTAATTGTAGCACGCTCCGGAACTGTAAGTGTTTTGACACCTTCGCCGCCGTACTCAACAATTTTGCCGACGCCGCCCTTAACGCTCATAACTCTTAATACTGCAAGAATAATATCCTTTGCAGAAACCCATGGGCTGAGTTTACCCGTAAGATTAACTCTTACCATCTTAGGCATTGTGATGTAATATGCACCGCCGCCCATAGCAACAGCAACATCAAGACCGCCTGCACCGATAGCAAGCATTCCGATACCGCCGCCTGTAGGTGTGTGGCTGTCGGAACCGATTAATGTTTTGCCCGGCTTACCGAATCTTTCAAGGTGTACCTGGTGGCAAATACCGTTGCCCGGTCTTGAAAAATAAATGCCGTGCTTTTTACATACAGACTGAATAAATCTGTGGTCGTCGGCATTTTCAAAACCTGTCTGCAATGTATTGTGGTCTATATATGCAACGCTCTTTTCGGTTTTGACTCTCGGAATACCCATAGCCTCGTATTCTATGTAAGCCATTGTGCCTGTTGCGTCCTGTGTAAGAGTCTGGTCAATGCGTAAGCCGATGTCGTTGCCGACAACCATTTCGCCGCATACCAAATGCTCTTTAATAATTTTCTGTGCAATTGTGTAGCCCATTTGATTACCTCCGCAAAAAGTATTTTGTGGTATTTGCATTATTAAAAGCAATAACCCGTGTACATTAATTGCCCATTATAAGGCAATTATTAGTATCTATTATATAACATTTTTCTTCTTATGTAAAGTAAAAATGGATGTAAATACGAAAATTTGCGATTTTGGCACTATCTGTTGTTTATTTTTAAAAATAAATTGAATTTTCAACATTTAGGTGATATAATAAAAAAGTATGTGTAGGATATTTGAACTTAGATTTTTATAGGGGGATAATTTTATGGAAACAAGAGAAAATTTGAGAAATATAGCTATTATCGCTCATGTTGACCACGGTAAAACAACTCTCGTAGACCAGCTCTTAAAACAGAGCGGTGTTTTCAGAGCAAATGAGAATGTGGCTGAAAGAGTAATGGATTCTAACGACCTTGAAAGAGAGAGAGGCATTACAATCCTTTCTAAAAACACCGCTGTAATGTACAACGGCATTAAGATTAATATTGTTGACACCCCCGGTCATGCCGACTTTGGCGGTGAGGTTGAGCGTATACTTATGATGGTAGACGGCGTTGTACTTCTTGTAGACGCTTTCGAGGGTTGTATGCCGCAGACAAGATTCGTTCTTAAAAAGGCTTTGGGCCTTGGCAAAAAGCCTTTGGTTGTAGTCAATAAAATTGACCGTCCGGGTGCAAGACCCGAAGAAGTTGTTGACGAAGTTCTCGACCTATTTATCGAGCTTGGCGCTGACGAGGATCAGCTTGAATTCCCTGTAGTATATGCATCAGGCCGTGACGGCTATGCAAGCCTTGATCCGCATCAGCCCGGTACAGATATGAAACCGCTTTTTGAGGCTATTATAAATGAAATTCCTGCTCCGCAGGGAGATGCAGATGGCGGACTTCAGATTCTTATTTCAAACATTGACTCAGATCCGTTTGTGGGCAGAATAGGTGTAGGCAGAGTTGAGAGAGGCACTGTAAAAACAGGTCAGAGCGTTGCAATCTGTCATACAGACGGCAATGTAACAAAGAACGCAAGAATCGGTAAGATTTATCAGTATGAGGGACTTAAGAGAGTTGAGAGCGAAACTGCTGAAATGGGTGATCTTATCTGCGTAAGCGGTATTCAGGATATTAATATCGGTGAAACAATTTGCGACCCTGAAAATATTGAACAGCTCCCGTTTGTTAAGATTGACGAGCCTACCGTATCAATGAACTTTATTGTAAATAACTCTCCGTTTGCCGGCAGAGAGGGTAAGTATGTTACATCAAGAAATCTTCGTGACAGACTTTTCAAGGAAATTGAAACCAATGTTGCGTTAAGAGTAGAAGAAACAGACAGTGCGGATACATTTAAAGTATCGGGCAGAGGCGAGCTTCACCTTTCAATTCTTATTGAAACAATGCGCCGCCAGAATTATGAGTTCCAGGTATCTCGTCCACAGGTTATCACAAAGATGATTGACGGTAAGTTGAACGAGCCTATGGAAATGCTCATTATTGAAGTACCTGACGCTTATGTAGGTGCAGTTATGGAAAAACTCGGTTCAAGAAAAGCTGAACTTATTAATATGGGCACCCGTGAGGGCGGTTCTACTCACATTGAGTTCCGTATTCCGTCAAGAGGTCTTATGGGTTACCGTCCTGAATTCCTTACAGATACAAACGGTAACGGTATTATGAACCATGTGTTTGACGGATATGAGCCGTACAAGGGTGAAATCGTAACCCGTCATCAGGGTTCGCTTATCGCTTTTGAAACAGGCGAAACAGTAACTTACGGTTTGTATGCGGCACAGGAGAGAGGCAGACTCTTTGTCGGCCCGGGTGTTCCTGTATATGAGGGTATGATTGTAGGCGCAAGCCCTAAGTCAGAAGATATTACGGTTAATGTATGTAAGAAAAAGCACATCACAAATACCCGTGCTTCAGGTTCTGATGATGCACTTAAACTTACACCGCCGTCAATTCTTTCGCTTGAGCAGTGTCTTGAGTTTATTGCAGATGATGAGCTTGTAGAGGTTACTCCCGAAAATATCCGTATGCGTAAGCGTATTCTTTCTAAGGAACAGAGAATGAAACAGGCATTCCATAAAAAATAATGAGTTTTGTAGTATTAGACCTTGAATGGAACGGCTCATACAGCAGTAAAGAACACAGATTTGTAAATGAGATAATTGAGTTCGGGGCAGTTAAAACTGACGAAAATCTGAATATTATTGACAGATTTGAAATGCTTATTTCTCCGCAGATAGGCAAAAAACTTTGTTCAAAGGTTAAAAAGCTAACCAAAATCACAAACGAAGAATTAAGAGAAAACGGCTGTACATTTATGCACGCTGTTTCTGAATTTAAAAAATTCTGCGGCGATTGCGTTTTGGTGACATGGGGTACAAGCGACATTCTTGCATTGATTGAGAATTATATGTACTATGCTCACAGGCCTGAGCTGCCTTTTCTCACAAGCTATTGCAATGTGCAGGATTATTGTGAAAAATGTCTTTCCGTAAATGATAAATCTTCTCAACTCGGATTATCCGTATGCGCAGATATGCTTGCAATTAACTTTGATGTTGAAGAACAGCACCGTGCATATGCCGACGCAGAGCTTACATTAAAGTGTATGAAACATTTTGTCGAGGATTATCCGATAGACGATTTTATCAAAGATGCAACGGCTCACGAATTTTATGACAGACTGCTGTATAAAAATCATTTTATTACAGATATTAATAATCCGGAGATTGATAAACGCAGTATGCGCTTTAATTGCGATGCTTGCGGAAGGCAGGCTGCAAGACAGGCAAATTGGAAAGTAAAAAACAAAAGTTTTGTTGCTCCCTTTTTGTGTAAAAAGTGCGGAAGAAAGTTTACGGGTAAAGTTTCCTTTAAAAAGAAATATGACGGAGTTACCGTCAGAAAGCGTATAGTCGAGTATGTTGAAAAGCCTGTTGACGAAAACAGCGAAAATAAGGCTTAGTATAATAATACCTTCTATACATATATCAGCATATAGAAAAACCAATGCCGAACGGTCAGACTAAGACTGTTCGGCATTTTTAAGAATAAAATGTGAACTTGGTTTCATTGTTATTTCAATTTATTTCATATTTATTTCAAAACGAGTTCATATAGTTTTCACTTGGCAAAATTATTATATATACATCGTAAGAGATACGAAAGACACAGCATTTAAGGAGGACTAAAAAATGCTTGATAATAAAAATCCAAATGAATTCAATGATATTTATTCAGGTAATGCTGAAAATACACCTGAAAGCAACACAGACATTCCGCAGAAGAATGCAGAGGCTTCATATGAATGGAATTCCGATAAAAGCGACAACAAGTCAGACAGCACAGAATACCATTATTCATATGTAAACGGCAATAATAAAGACGCTTCGCATAATCCTAACAGATATAACGAGCCTACTCAATATTCTTCACAGAATACAAGTTCGGGATACAGCAATAATTATCAAAATCCAAATACAAACGCTTATGATAATTACCAATCAAACGGTTACACTGCACAGAACCAACAGTCACAGAATGTATATAATTCTCAACCGTACGGTACTGCTCCCAATCATTCGGCAAACGCAAAACCGCCTAAGGCTAAAAAGCCTAAAAAACAGAGAAAACCAATATCAAGAGGCGGTATTGCAATAGCACTTGCAGTTACAATGGTGTTCTCTTGCGGACTTGGCTTTGGCGGCGGTTATCTTGCAAATAAGGTAAATACCAGTACAAGCGGCAGTTTAAATATTACCAAAACAAGCAACAGCGGCACAACCACAACTGCTTCAAGTACATCTACGGCAAATTCAACCTCTGAAATTGTTAAAAAGACAGCCGACAGTGTTGTTGAAATTTCAACAGAAAGCGTTGTAACGGGTTCATTTGCTCAACAGTATGTTCAGCAGGGTGCGGGTTCAGGCGTTATTATTTCTCAAGACGGTTATATTCTTACAAATAACCATGTAATTAACGGAGCAAATTCTGTTAAGGTAAGACTTAGAGATTCTACAGAGTACGATGCAACAATCATAGGCAGTGATTCAGATAATGATATTGCTTTGTTAAAGGTTAGTGCAACAGGACTTTCGCCTGCAACTTTCGGTGACAGCAACAGTCTTGCGGTAGGTGACTATGTAGTTGCTATCGGCAACCCACTCGGTGAACTTGGCGGTACAGTTACAGACGGTATCATCAGTGCACTTGCAAGAAAGGTTACTATTGAAGATACACAAATGACACTTTTGCAGACAAATGCACAGGTAAACCCGGGTAATTCCGGCGGCGGACTTTTTAATGCAAACGGTGAACTTGTCGGTATCGTAAACGCAAAGCAGAGTGCAACCGAAGTTGAGGGTATTGCTTTTGCTATTCCGATTAACAATGTACTTGATATTTTAAGTGACCTTAAAGAATACGGTTATGTAACAGGTAAGGTTGATCTTGGTATTGACTTTACAGATATTACTTCTGACGAAACAGCTTTCTATTACGGTGTAAATCAGACAGGTTGCTATGTTCTTTCCGTTGATTCCGGTTCAAATGCCGAAAAAGCAGGAGTTACAAGAGGTGACCTTGTAACAAAGGTAAACGATACAGATGTTTCAACATCGGAAGATATTACAACCGCACTTGAAAAAGCAGAAGTAGGCGATACAGTTACATTTACTGTAAGCCGCAGAGGAACAAGTAAGACAATTTCATTTGTACTTGAAGAATATATACCTGCGGTAAGCAATTCTCAAATCACTAACGGCTCACAAAAGAGCACTACTCCGACATCAGACAGCGAAAATTCAACCGGTGACGACTCTATTTGGTCACAGATGTTTGGATGGTAATGCTGCTGTTTATATATAAATAATTCATTCTAATCTCTCCATACACAACAGCCGATGCGTTTTGCACCGGCTGTTGTGCTGTTTAGCGGTTTTGCAAAAAATAATAGGGCAGACAAAGCGTCAGCCCTATTATGGTTTAGTGCATTAAATTGCGGTAGCAAAAAGTATTTGTGGGCTTTGCCCACACTCACAACCTTTGAAAAGGTTGATCAAACTTTTATAAATGTTTTTCTAATGCATTATGCTAAATAATAAAATTTACTGTTTCGGAATAGGTTTTGCCAATTTCATAGCATCGTTTGTTCCAAAAGTACGACGAATAACAGTTTCAATGTATTTCTTAATAAGTGTTTCATCATCAACTATTGTAAAGAATCGTAAAACCTGTGTTTGATTAAACCATACTATTTTCATTGGTGCTTTTAAAGTTTTGCTTATTCCGGCAACAGAAAGACTTGCCGCTTCGTTTTTTAATTCTTCTGTTTCACTGCATTTGCAGTTGCTCTTTTTGTATAATTCTGTAATATCGGTATCTTCTGAGTCAATAAAACCGCTCGTTACTTGTGATATATTTTCCAAGTCAGCGGCTGCCATATAATCAGCCGAGCTAATCATATAATCCCATCCATAGCCCTGCGCTGCCAAAAGCACATCATATTGATGCCAAGGCCCTGATTGAATATGCTTTATATCTCTGATAAAGGTTACATCATCAATGTATTCTTCGTTATTTTTCTTTTTAAATTTATCAAACAGTCCCATATTGTTCTCCTTTATTACAGAAAAGATTTAGTAATAATATGTCTAAAAATTACCATACTTGTAAAACAAAAAACAGACTAATAAGAATGTTAATCCGTTTCTTATGGTGCGAGTGACTTAGTTAAAAAATAAGTAAACTTTCTGCCTCTTTTGATGCGGCTTGCAAAAATTATAAATATCATCAACGCTCTCCCTAAAAACAGTCCACAGGACTGTTTTCTTAACGGTCGCCTTGAAGTCCCGTTATCAATTTGCTTGTAAAACAAAAAAACAGACTAATAAGAAAGTTAATCTGTTTTTTATGGTGCGAGTGACTTAGTTAAAAAATAAGTAAACTTTCTGCCTCGTTTGATGCGGCTTGTTAAATTTATAAATATCATCAACGCTCTCCCTAAAAACAGTCCGCAGGACTGTTTTCTTAACGGTCGCCTTCAAGTCCCGTTATCAATTTGCTTGTAAAACAAAAAAACAGACTAATAAGAAAGTTAATCCGTTTCTTATGGTGCGAGTGACGGGACTTGAACCCGTACGTCGTGAAACACACGCCCCTCAAACGTGCCTGTCTGCCTATTCCAGCACACTCGCTAATATTAAGTTTTTGTATTGAGATTGTTTCCTCTCAATCAACGAGTGTTATTATACCACCGTAATTTACAAATGTCAACACTTTTTTTAAAAAAATACATTTCAGAAACAATAAATTTGCAATTTGTATTTTTATGTGTTATAATAAAAATGTTGTGATGTTGAAAAACATCAGTAAATAACAGAATAAAAGGTATTGTGAAGGAGAAAATATGAATAAAAAAATAAGTAAATTTGTTTCTTGTGTTCTTGCTGTAACTTTGTTTATGAGCCTTCTTACTGTTACCGCTTTTGCGGCAGAAAGTAATTATGATTTGAACGGCGACGGAAAGGTATCAGTATCTGATGTAACCGCTTTGCAGTTAAGAATTTCGGGGAACAGAAGTAATTGGACCGATGTATACGAAAAGCGTGCGGATATTAACGGTGACGGCAAAATTAATATTAATGATGTAACCGCTTTGCAAAATATTCTTATGAATGCGTCAAGCGGAGGTACAAGCAGCGGAGCAAGTGCAGCTAATTCATTTTTAATTAAATTACCGTCAAATAAAATTGACAGCAGTTATAAGGGAAGAACATATAAACTTTCCGATAAAGAAAGGGCTTACATAGAAAAAATTGTAATGGGTGAGTTCGGTACTTCTTATGCAGGTTCTGTATTTATTGCACAGTGTATAAGGGATGCTCTTGTTTACGGATATTGCAAAAATCCTATGGATTTAAGAAAATCATCTGCCAACGGCGGTATGGGGTATGACGGATACAGAGAAAATGTAAACGCAAACGCTAAAAATGCCGTGTCATATGTTTTTGATAATGGCGGTAACGCTGTTCAGCACCGTATACTTGTAATGTGTACAGATGAGTATTATAACGCTTATCCGAACAATTGGCATTCAACTCAAAATTACATAACAAAATACGAAAATGTACTGTTCTTTGACTATTGGAACTGATTTTTACCGCTGACCGAGAGGTTGGCGGTATTTTTTATGCAACTTAACCTTTGTATTCTGCATTTTACCTAAAAATACTTTAAATTGAATACAATTTCTGCTATTCTATAAATGTACTTAATAAATGAATTTAACTTCGCAGAGGGAATATATGAAGATAAAGATAATTAAAGACAGCACGGTTACCGAAACCGAGATTACGGTTAAATGTGCGGCTGTTGACGAGAATTTAAAAAGACTGCTTGACGAGCTTGAACATAACAATGCAAAGCTGACAGGCAGAATTGATGATAAAACATTTCTTATATCTGCTGAAATGATTTATTACATAGAAAGCGTTGATGAAAAGACATTTATTTATTCTCAAAATAAGGTGTATGAAACCGATTACAAACTCTATCAGACAGAACAGCTTTTACCGCAATCCGATTTTGTAAGGATAAGTAAAAATTGTATTCTTAATATAAGCAAACTTACGAGTGTAAAGCCATTGCTTAACGGAAAAATGGAAGTACATATGAATAACGGAGAAGTTCAGATTGTAAACAGACATTATTTAAAAGATTTTAAAAGTAAATTCGGACTGTAAAGGGGATAGAACAATGAATAAATTAAGTCAGTTTTTTTCTGTTTTTGTAAATTCATTCGCTTGGCAAACACTTATACTTGCTTTGCTCAATGTATTTTTAGGCAGCGGTTTTGTTTTTAATGCATACAGCGTGATTCAATGCTTTATTGTCGCATTGGTTATTTCTGTATTAATGTTTGTGACCGACATGATATTGTC
Source organism: Ruminococcus sp. BSD2780120874_150323_B10 (assembly GCF_015553695.1). Classification (NCBI taxonomy): domain Bacteria; kingdom Bacillati; phylum Bacillota; class Clostridia; order Eubacteriales; family Oscillospiraceae; genus Ruminococcus; species Ruminococcus sp. BSD2780120874_150323_B10. The sequence goes on along the minus strand of NZ_JADNHD010000008.1, from coordinate 26,740 downwards.
AAAGGGTTTTAAACTCAAACTTAGTTTGTTGACTGTAAGCATAATAGATATTTTAGAAGTTTTTGCCGTGGTTATGGTAGTAGGCGGAGCAATATTCGGTTGGTTTGATTTTGTAATGTCAGACTTGCTGATTGCTGCAGGTGTAATTATTGCGGTATTTTTGATAGTGTTTACAATTCATATGTTGAGAATGAAAGCAGATTCAAATACGATTAATAAAATATTAAAGGAGAGAAACAGCAATGAAAAAAGCAATAGTAATTGAAAATTTAACAAAGACTTACGGCGATTTAAAGGCTGTTGACAATATTAGTTTTTATGTTGAAGAAGGCAGTCTGTTTGCATTTTTAGGACCGAACGGAGCGGGAAAGTCAACCACCATAAGTATATTGAATACTTTTTTAAAGCCTGACGGCGGCAGAGTTGAAATCGGCGGAAGAATACTCGGAAAAGAAGATTCAAAAATAAGAGCCGAAATCGGTGCGGTATTTCAGGAAAGTTTGCTTGACCCGCTGCTTACCGTAAAAGAAAACCTCTCAATACGAGGCAGTTTTTACGGTTTAAAAGGTAAAAGTTTGAAAAATGCAGTTGCCGATGCTATCGAAAAATCGGGTGCAACCGATTTTATGAACAGACCGTACGGTAAACTTTCGGGCGGTCAGCGCAGAAGAGCAGATATTGCAAGAGCATTGATTAATACACCTAAAATATTATTCCTTGACGAACCGACTACAGGACTTGACCCGCAAACAAGACTTTCGGTATGGGAAACCGTAAGTAATTTACGAAAAGAATACGGAATGACGGTTTTTCTTACCACTCATTATCTTGAAGAAGCAGAGAACGCAGGATATGTTGTAATTATGGATTCGGGTAAAATTGCGGCACAAGGAACTCCCGTTGAACTTAAAAGCAAATATGTTTCGGATATGCTTACAATATACCATAAAGGCAGTACAATGGCGGATATTGAAAGGATACTGAAGTCAAAGAATATGAAATACACATTTACGAAAGAAACCGTGAAAATTCCCGTTAAGTCAACTTTTGCAGCTTTGCCGATAGTCAATGAGCTAAAGAATTACATATTTGATTTTGAAGTTCAGAAGGGTAAAATGGATGATTTATTTGTAGCTGTTACAGGAAAGGAGATAAAGTAATGCTTGCTTTGGTAAAAAGAAATATTAAAATATATTTCAGAAATAAGGGCGCTTGGCTTGCGTCTTTGCTTACGGTGTTTATAATCATCGGCTTGTATGCGCTTTTTCTCGGAGATCAACTTTCAAAAGGTTTTGAGGGTATAGGACTTGACAGTCCAAGACTTCTTACAGACGGTTGGATAATGGCAGGTATTATTTCTATTATGCCGCTTTCAATATCTCTCGGTGCGGTATCAATAGTAAGCGACAGGTCAAAAGGACTTTTTAAAGACTTTTACTGTTCACCTGTAAGCCGCAGCAGAATAACTCTCGGATATATTTTAAGTTTTGCTTTGATTTCGTTTTTTATTACATTGATAGGTTTTATTCTCGGTGAAATATACATAGTTGTAAACGGCGGAGAATTATTAAGCCTTTTGAATATGCTTAAGGTTGTCGGCATAATTGCAATTGACGACCTTGCAACAACTTCTATTGTTATGTTTATTGCAATGTTTATAACAACCGAGGGTGCATATACCGCCGTATGTACAGTTATAGGTACAATTTCCGGATTTATTACAGGTATTTATATTCCTGTAGGTTCGTTGCCCGATTCGGTTGCAACTGCAGTAAAATGTTTTCCGATTTCTCATGCGGGCAGTATGCTAAGACAGATTTTTACAGAGAGTGCAATTACCGAATGTACCAAATCTGTACCTGCCGAATTAAAACCTGATGTAATTAATCAGATTAATTCCGAGATGGGTATAATCTATTCGTTCGGCGACCATACGGTTACTGATTTTGAAAGCATAATTGTTCTTGTTGCAACCGCAGCGGTTTTCTTTGTACTGACAGCTTTTGCGGCAAGAAGAAAAAAGAAGTAATTTATTTTAATAATATACATAATAGGGGCGTTGTTTACATACAATGCTCTTATTTTTTATATAAATGCTTTTATTTCTTTGAAAATTATGTTATACTAAACAATGTATATTAGATTGGAAAAACCAAATTATAGATTCGGAGATGATATGATGGATTCTATTGAAAGAAAAATTATTGCCGACGGTGTCGCTTTTAACAACATCAAGGTAAATAGATTTAAAACAATCAGAATGAGCATTAATCTGTATGTACCTTTAAATGTTGAGGATGCGGCACACAATGCTCTTTTGCGTGGATTGCTTACACGCTCATGCAAGGCTTACCCTGATTTTACTCAATTCAGCAAAAAGCTCAGCGCTCTTTACGGAACAGATATTGTATCAAGCGTAAAAAAGACAGGCGCTTATCAGGTGCTGACTTTTACAGCGGTTGGTATTGACGACAGATATGTGTTTACCGACGAAATCATTTCAGCGGAAATTTCAAAGCTTTTGTGTGAGGTTATCTTTAATCCTAACATTACCGACGGTAAATTTAATGATAATGATTTTGAGCAGGAACGCAGACAGTTGCTTGACGCTATTGACGCAGAGTTTAACGATAAGCGTGGCTATGCGATAAGCACAATGCTTTCAAATATGCTTAAAAACGAAACCTGCGGAATCAAGCGTTACGGCAGTGTTGAAGAAATCAAAAAGATTACTCCCGAAAGCCTTGTGGATGCGTGGAAAAAATTATTAAAAGACTCTGTTGTGGAAATTTTCTATATCGGTGACAGCGGTGCCGACAAAGCGGAAAAAGTATTTACAGACGCATACAGCAAGATTGACAGAACACCTTGCAAGGTTGATATGAGTTATGTCAAGAGTGCGGACGAAGTACAGCGTGTTGTTGAAGAAATGGATGTTTCACAGTCAAAGCTTGTACTCGGTTTCCGTTCGGGTGTCGGCTGTACAGATACCGAAAAAGAGTGGATTGCAGGCAGAATTATGTGCGCTGTTCTCGGAGGTACCGCCAACTCAAAACTTTTTAACAATGTAAGAGAAAAGCAGAGCCTTTGCTACTACTGTGCGGCAAGCTACAATTTTATTAATGGTCTTATGATTGTTGACAGCGGCGTACTCAATGAAAATATTGAAAAAACCGAGAAAGCAATTCTCAAAGAAGTTGAAGATATGAAAAACGGCAATATCACCGACTTTGAAATTGAGGCTACAAAGCGTGCAATAGTAAACGGATTCCGTACATCCAACGATACCACAGCCGGTATAGACAACTGGTATTCTTCACAGTTTATAAATGACGGTTTTAACAGCATTGAAGAACTTGCGGCAAAATATAATGCAGTTACAAAGGAAGAAATTGTAGAGGCAGCCAAAAAGCTCACACTTGATACTGTATATGTTCTTAAAAATAAATAAACTGCGAAAGGAAGTGTGTTAAATGGATATTAAAGAAATAAAATCTGAAAGAGTTGCAGAAAAATATTATAAAATAAATCATCCGTCGGGACTTACAATTTATGTATATCCAAAAGAGGGATACAATTCGGCTTATGCTATTTTCGGTACACGCTACGGCAGTATTAATACAAAGTTTTCCGTAGATGACGGCGAAACAATTACCGTACCTGACGGTATAGCGCATTATCTTGAGCATAAACTTTTTGAAAGCGAAGACGGCGACGCATTTGTTCGTTATGCACAAACAGGTGCAAATGCCAATGCTTATACAAGTTTTGAAAAGACCTGCTATCTTTTTTCTTGTACAGAAAAATTTGATGAAAGTCTTGAAATTTTACTTGATTTTGTTCAGTCACCGTATTTTACTGCGCAGACCGTAGCTAAGGAACAGGGTATTATCGGTCAGGAAATCAAAATGTATGATGATGCACCTGACTGGCGAGTAATGTTCAATATGCTTGAAAATATGTATCACAATCACCCTGTAAAGATTGATATTGCAGGTACGGTTGAAAGTATTGCTGAAATTACAGCCGAAAAATTATACGAAGTGTATAATGTGTTCTACAACCTTAACAATATGGTGCTTTGCGTTTCGGGCAATGTTACTGTCGACAAGGTTTTAAAAACAGCCGACAGACTTTTGAAACCGAGTGAAAAACATACTATTCACAATGTATTTGAAAACGAGCCTTACGAAATTGTTAAGCCGTATGTAGAACAGGAATTTTCTGTTTCTATGCCTATATTTAATCTAGGATTTAAGGAAAAAGCGGATTGCGTAAAAGGCGACGCACAGGCGGCTCATACAGATATTTTGCTATTCCTTTTAGCGTCTGAAACAAGTGAATTGTATCGTAAATTACTTGATGCAAACCTTATTAACAGCTCGTTCTCTTATGAACTGTTTGACGGCCCCGGTTACTGTTCGGTTATCTTTGGCGGTGAGTCAAGAGAACCGCAGAAAGCAGCGGAAATGATTAAGGATTATATTGTTAAACTTAAAGAAAACGGAATTGATAAGGAAGAGTTTGAAATTGCCAAAAAATCAATTTACGGCGATACAGTTGCATCTCTCAATTCTGTAGATACAATTTCAAATATTCTTGCCGACTACCATTTCAAAGGCAATAATATGTTTGACTATATTGATGAAATTGCAAACGCTACAATAGAAGATGTTACAAAGCGACTTGATTGTATGCTTGATGTAAATAACTGTACTTTGTCGGTTGTAAAGCCAATTCAGGACGGTGAAAAGTAATGGACTATAATGTTTCGTTTCCGGGACTTGGTCTTGAATTTACCGTAAATCCTGTTGCTTTTACCATTGGTAATTACCCGGTTTATTGGTACGGTATAATTATTGCGTCGGGACTTCTGCTTGCAGTGCTTTATGCCTATGTCAGTTCCAAACGATACAATGTTGACGGCAATAAGCTGATTAATTGTATTCTTGTGGGAATCATAACGGGTATTATTGGCGCAAGACTTTACTATTGCTTTTTTGAATGGGATTATTACAGCAAAAATCCGATTGAAATTCTCTATATAAACAACGGCGGTCTTGCAATTTACGGCGGCATTATCGGTGCGCTTTTAGGCGGTCTTACGGTTGCAAAAATTCAAAAAATGAAAGTTATGCCGATTCTCGATATTACTATGATGGGCTTTTTGCTCGGACAGGGAATAGGCAGATGGGGCAATTTTATGAATCAGGAGGCATTCGGCGCATCTACCGATTTACCGTGGGGAATGGTAAGTCAGGGTACAGACAATGTTGCGGTTCACCCGTGCTTTTTCTATGAATCGGTATGGTGTCTGCTCGGATTTGTGATTTTGCATTTCTATGGTAAATACAGACAAAGATATGCAGGACAAATTTTCTTCAGCTATCTTGTGTGGTACGGCTTTGAAAGAATGATAGTAGAGGGACTCAGAACAGACAGCCTTTACCTGCATTTTGAAATTTTCGGCAATGCGGTAAAAGTATCGCAGCTTTTATCGGCAGTTATATTTGTTGCGGGTATTGTAATGCTTTTAATAAACATAAAGAGAAAGGACAGTTTTTATGCAGATTATAGACGGAAAAAAGGTATCGGCTCAGGTAAAGCAAGAAGTAAAAAATGAAACCGAGCTTTTAAAGAAAGAATATTCGATTACACCGGGACTTGCCGTTGTAATCGTAGGTGACGACCCTGCCTCAAGGGTATATGTAAACAATAAAAAGAAAGCCTGCGAGCTTGTGGGATTTCATTCTGAGGAATATGCTTTGCCTGCCGAAACCACACAGGAGGAGCTTTTAGACCTCGTAAAAACACTTAACGAGAAAAAGGACATTAACGGTATCCTCGTTCAGCTCCCACTTCCAAAGCATCTTGATGATAAGGCAGTAATCGAGGCAATAAATCCGCTCAAAGATGTTGATGCGTTCCATGCTGTAAATGTAGGTAAAATTATGCTCGGCGAGTATGATTTTCTCCCTTGCACACCTGCCGGCGTAATGGAAATGCTCCATTATTACAATATTGAAGTCAGCGGCAAAAATTGTGTTGTAATCGGCAGAAGCAATATTGTAGGCAAACCTATGGGAATGCTTTTACTTCACGAAAACGGCACTGTAACAATTTGCCACAGCCGCACAAAGAATCTTGCAGAGGTTTGCAGCAGGGCAGATATTCTTGTTGCAGCGGTAGGCAAACCGAAGTTTGTTACGGCAGATATGGTAAAAGAGGGCGCTGTGGTAATTGATGTAGGTATGGACAGAGATGAAAGCGGCAAACTTTGCGGTGATGTTGATTTTGAGAATGTAAAGGACAAATGTTCATACATAACACCTGTTCCGGGCGGTGTTGGTCCTATGACAATTGCAACACTTATGAAAAACACTGTAAAGGCTGCAAAAATTCAGAATAACCTGTAAAAATAAGGTTGACAACAAATTATATTTGTGTTATGCTATATAAGCCGCATATTGTGGGTTGTTAAATGAGTTATTCTCTACCTGCAGATAGCGAGACATATGTAAAGGTGGGTACTAAAATGTACGCAGTTATTCAGACAGGCGGTAAGCAGTACAAGGTAACAAACGATCAGGTTATCTTCGTTGAAAAGCTTAACGCAGAGGCAAACGATACAGTAACATTTGATGTTATTGCTGTTGGCACAGATGACGGCATTAAGGTTGGCACTCCTGTTGTTGAGGGTGCAAAGGTTACTGCAGAGGTATTAAAGAACGGTAAAGGCAAGAAAATCAGAGTTGCTACTTACAAGCCAAAGAAAGGCGAGAAGAGAGCAATGGGTCACAGACAGCCTTACACACAGGTTAAGATTACTTCAATCGAGATCTGAGAATGATTACGGTAACATTTTTTAAATCGGCTGATTATTTTAAAGGCTTTAAAATTTCGGGACATGCTGATTTTAATACCAGTGGGCCTGATATAGTGTGTGCAGGCGTAAGCTCTGCGGCAATTATGACAGCCAATACAATCACCGAGGTTCTGCATACGGATGCAGAGGTTACCGACAGCGACGGCTTTATTAATTTAAGCCTTAGCAGTGCAGAGGCAAAAGAAGCGTCTCATTTAATTGAGGGCTTATGGCTTCACTTATCTGCTTTACAAAAGCAGTACAAAAAGTATATTAAAGTTATTATTTCGGAGGTGTAAGGTAATGATTAAGGTAAATCTTCAGCTTTTCGCTCATAAAAAAGGTATGGGTTCTACAAAGAACGGCCGTGACAGTGAATCAAAGCGTCTTGGTGTAAAGCGTGCAGACGGACAGAAGGTTCTCGCAGGCAACATCCTTGTTAAGCAGAGAGGTACTCACATTCATCCAGGTAACAACGTAGGTATCGGTTCAGACGACACATTATTCGCAAAGATCGACGGCGTTGTAAAGTTTGAGCGTGTAGGCAAGGACAGAAAGCGTGCAAGCGTTTATCCTGTTGAGCAGTAATTTGCGCATTATCTTAGGGTGGATATTTATTATCCACCCTTTTTTGTTAGGTATTGATTTTTATTGTACTTTGAGGGTATAATAAAAATGGGTTTACAATTCATAATACTTAATTTTAAATCGTGATTTTCGGCAAATTTTGATAATGAATTAATCACGCATTATAAATTATGAATTAGAAATAAATTCGTCATTTGGAGGTTAGCAGAGATGTTTGTAGATACAGCGAAAATTTATATAAAAGCCGGTGACGGCGGTGACGGTGCGGTATCGTTTCACCGAGAAAAATATGTTGCGGCAGGCGGCCCCGATGGCGGTGACGGCGGCAGAGGCGGAAATGTAGTGTTTGTTGCAGACACTAATCTTTCAACTCTTGCCGATTTCAGATATAAACGCAAATACCTTGCAAAAAAAGGCGAAAACGGTCGAGGCGGTCGCTGTAAGGGCAAAAATGCCGAAGACCTTATTATTCGTGTGCCGCTTGGCACTCTTGTTAAGGAAGAAGAAACAGGCAGAGTTTTGGCGGATGTATCGTCTGCCGAGCCATATGTTGTGGCAAAAGGCGGTAAAGGCGGTTGGGGTAATCCGCATTTTGCTACTCCTGTTCGCCAGGTTCCTCGTTTTGCAAAACCCGGTTTGCCGGGAGAAGAGTTTAATGTTACTCTTGAACTTAAACTTTTGGCGGACGTCGGACTTGTAGGATTTCCTAATGTGGGCAAAAGTACACTTGTATCCGTAGTTTCACAGGCAAAGCCGCTTATTGCAAACTACCATTTCACAACCATTACACCTGTACTTGGTGTTGTATCAATGGGTGAGGGTTCTTCTTTTGTAATGGCTGATATTCCCGGACTTATTGAGGGTGCATGGCAGGGAACAGGTCTTGGACATCAGTTTTTACGCCATATTGAGCGCTGCAGAATGCTCGTTCATATTGTTGATGTTTCAGGTTCGGAGGGAAGAGATCCGAAAGAAGATTTTGAAACCATTAACAATGAGCTTAAAAAGTTTAATCCCGAGCTTGCGGAAAGACCTATGATTGTTGCGGGAAACAAATGCGATATGGCAACTGATGAACAGATAGCGGATTTCAAGGCTTATGTTGAGGCACAAGGTTATGATTTCTTCCCGATTATGGCGGCAATTCGTTATGATGTTGATCCTATGTTAAATAAAATCAGAGAAATGCTCTCAAAACTTCCTCCGATTACTCATTATGAGGCAGAACCTGCTCCGATTGTGACAGCAGAGGATTTTGAAGATCATTCGGTTACCGTAAAGAATGTTAATGGTATCTATACTGTTGAGGCGGACTGGCTGTTACAGGTTATGAAAGGCATTAATTTTGATGATTACGAAAGCCTTAACTATTTCCAAAAAGTTCTAATTGATAACGGTGTAATTGACGCACTTCGAGCAAAAGGCTGCGGCGAGGGCGACACGGTTTCAATATATGAGCTTGAATTTGATTTTGTTGACTAACAGGGTGTTTGTATGGAAAATGAGAATATAATTGAGCATACCTATGCAGACGAGGTTTCTCCGCTTACGCTTGCGTTTGTAGGCGACGGTGTGTACGATTTGCTTGTTCGTGCATATCTTGTACGACAGAGCAACCGTCCTGTAGGTGAGCTTAACAAAATAAAGGTTGGCTTTGTTAATTGCAAAAGTCAGGCAGAGTATGCCAAAGTTTTAATACCGCATCTTTCAGAAAAAGAATTATCGGTATATAAAAGAGGAAGAAATGCCGCCCCTAAATGTACTCCGAAAAACGGCACTGTGGCAGATTACCATAGTGCTACGGGACTTGAGAGCCTTTTCGGATACTTATATTTAAAAAATGAAAAAGAAAGAATTTCTGAGTTGTTTGATATTATTTTACATATTTCGCTAAATGGAAGTGGTAATTGTGAAAAATAAGCTTGATATTAAGACTGCGGTTGCCGACTATGCAATAATGCTTGCAGGAGCAGCTGTTTATGCAACTTCTGTTGTGGTTTTTACGGCTCCTAACGATATTGCACCGGGCGGACTTACAGGTGTGGCTACAATGCTTAATCATATGTTCGGTTTGCCTATAGGTACTATGGTGTTAGTTATGAACATTCCTTTGTTTATATGGGGCGCTGTTGAAAACGGCATTTCATTTCTTACAAAAACAATAGCAGGCACGGTATTCGCTTCAATACTTATAGATGTATTTACACCGATTATGACTGCCTATACGGGCGACAGAATTTTGGTTGCGATATTTGGCGGAATACTTAACGGTGTTGGACTTGAAATGATATTTATGCGTGGCGGTTCGACAGGCGGCACGGATATTGTTGCTCTGAATTTGCACAAACATTTCCCGTATTTTTCAACAGGAAATCTTATTTTTGCAGCAGACGCACTTGTGCTTATTATGGTATTCTTTGTATATAACAGTATTGAAAGTGTTTTGTATGCTGTGGTTACAATATTTTTCAGTATTAAAGTTATTGACACCATTTCATACGGTGTTGCGAGAGATAACGGTAAACTTATGTTTATTATTACGGATAAATACGCAGAAATTTGCAGTATGATTATGACTGAAAATGACAGAGGAATAACTTTGCTTAACGGTGAGGGCGCATACAGCGGCAAGCCGAAAAGAGTTATTATGTGTGCAGTAAGACCGCATCAGGTTTACAAAATTACCAATACAGTAAAAAGTGTGGATAAAAGAGCTTTTATTATAGTAACTACAGCCGGCTCTATAAAGGGCAAAGGCTTTATAACAAAAACCGGCATCGGCTCTTAAGCTGATGTCGGTTTTCGACTTTACATAAAGAAAATAATTTTAATTTCCGCCCGGTCCGTCTTGTCTTTCTCGTTTGTCATCAAGCGGCTTGTGCCCTGTAGTTACCCATTGATTATCGGTAGCACTCTTTTTATTTTCACCGTTTACAGTGGGCAAAGGCTTTATATTATTGCTGCCGTTCGTTCTGTGACACATAAAATCACCCCTTGATTTATTTTGCGATAAATCAAGGGGTTTATGAATTTGCATTTAAATTTTCCGTTCGTAAGTCAAACATCTTATTTTGGTATTTTGCTTTAGTAAAAAGGTCTATCGTCTTACGACAATAGACCTTTTCATGGTGCCGGTGACCGGACTTGAACCGGTACGGTATCGCTACCGGCGGATTTTGAGTCCGCTACGTCTGCCAATTCCATCACACCGGCAAATACAAATCAATTATACAGTATATATTATAAAAAATCAAGTATAAATTTTAAATCTTTTTAAAATTTAATAAATATTCTAATATCGAATATAAAATAGCATAAAAACAGAAAATTCTACATTTTTTTAATTTTTAATATCATTTTAGTTGCTTATTTAAAAAAATTATATTATAATATATCTGTATTTTTATTAGCAGTCAAGGCTGCAATTTATGGAGGAATGTCAAAATGGATAAAAAAGAGCTTCTTTATGAAGGTAAAGCAAAAAAAGTATTTTCTACAGAGAATCCTGACTACTGTATAGTTTCTTACAAAGATGACGCTACTGCTTTTAACGGTGAGAAAAAGGGCACAATCATCGGTAAGGGCGTTGTAAACAACCGTATGAGCAACTTTATGTTTAAGCTTCTTGAGGAAAAGGGTATTCCTACTGATTTCGTTGAAGAGCTCAATGACAGAGATACTGTTCTTAAAAAAGTTGAAATTGTACCTCTCGAAGTTATTGTAAGAAATAAGGCAGCAGGCAGCCTTTCAAAAAGACTTGGTCTTCCTGAAGGCACACCTATGAAAACTCCTGTTCTTGAGTTCTGCTATAAGGATGATGCACTCGGCGATCCTATGGTAAATGAATATCATATTCTTGCAGCCGGTTTTGCAACAAAAGAAGAGATTGATATTATTTCAAAGTATGCTCTCAAGATTAACGAGATTATGATTGACTTCTTTAAGGAGTGTAAGGTTGACCTTATCGACTTTAAGATTGAGTTCGGCAGATATAAGGGTCAGATTCTTCTTGCTGATGAGATTTCACCTGATACATGCCGTTTCTGGGATATGGATACTCAGGAAAAACTTGATAAAGACCGTTTCCGTCGTGATTTGGGCGGTGTTGAAGAGGCTTATGCCGAGATGATGAAGCGTATCGGCTTAGCATAATAATCTGTTTAAATATACATTTACAAATCCCGTTTTCGGGCATTAGTTTGATATTTTTACGGATGGTGGCGCTTTTTGAAAAATTCTTTCGATAATTACGCAAAAGAAGGACTGCACGAGGAATGCGGTGTTTTCGGAATATTTAGTGACGGCACAATTAACCCTGCCTATGCTTGCTACAACGGCTTGCTTGCTTTGCAGCATCGTGGTCAGGAAAGCTGTGGTATTGCCGTTACCGATGACGGTGTAATAGATTATCATAAGGATATGGGACTTGTTACCGAGGTTTTTAATAACCGTATTCTTGACTCTTTGCAAGGTCAGATGGGGATTGCTCATGTCCGTTATTCGACTGCCGGTGGCTCTGTGCTTGAAAATTCACAACCTCTCGTTATGCGTTATGTTAAGGGTACGCTTGCTGTGGCTCACAACGGCAACCTTACCAACGCCCTCGAAATACGCAGTCAGCTTGAACAGACAGGTGCTATTTTTCAGACAACTATCGACTCTGAAGCTATCTGTTATGTTATTGCAAGGGAAAGACTGAAATGTCATTCTGTTGAAGAGGCGGTTGCCCGTACTATGAGGGTTATTAAGGGTGCATATTCTCTGCTTGTTATGAGTCCGAGAAAACTTATTGCCGCCCGTGACCCGCACGGCTTCCGTCCGCTTTGTATGGGTAAGTATAATGATTCCGTGGTATTTGCAAGTGAGAGCGCAGCTCTTGACGCATGCGGAGCAAAATTTATCCGAGATATTGAACCCGGTGAAATTGTGGTTGTTGACAATAAAGAAATCCGCAGTATTAAACCGGATTTCGGAGAAGAAAAGAAGCAGTCACTTTGTGTTTTTGAATATATTTATTTTGCCCGCTCGGACTCCTTTATTGACGGTATCAGCGTCTATGAGGCAAGAAAACAGGCAGGCAGAATTTTGGCAAGGGAGTTTCCGGTAGAGGCGGATATGGTAGTCGGCGTACCTGAATCGGGTATTGACGCCGCCATAGGCTACAGCGAAGAATCCGGAATTCCTTATGAAAAAGCTATTGTAAAAAACAGCTATATAGGCAGAACTTTCATTAAACCCAGTCAGAAAGAGCGTATGAAGAGTGTGCGCATAAAACTTAACCCTATTGCAGATAAAATAAAGGGTAAGCGTGTGGTCATTATTGATGACAGCATCGTGCGTGGTACTACTGTTGACAGAATTGTCACTATGCTCCGTGAAGCAGGTGCCAAAGAAGTTCATATGCGTATAAGTTCACCGCCGTTTATGTGGCCTTGCTACTACGGTACGGATATTCCGTCAAGGGGAGAGCTTATTGCCTGCAACCATACGGTTGAAGAAATCCGTCAGCTAAGCGGTGCGGATTCACTCGGTTATCTTCCCGCAGACAGCCTGCGTGAAATGTTGCACAATGCTCCGATAGGCTTTTGTGATGCTTGTTTCAGCGGTAATTATCCTGCTGAAACCACAAAAAAGACCTTTAAGGGCAAAGAGCGCGGCGGTATGAATTTTGATAAAAAATGCTGATAAACCTACATTCTGAAAGGATTTACTAATATGATTAAGGATACCTATGAGTCACCCTTGTCTGCAAGATATGCAAGCAAGGAAATGAAATATATTTTTTCTCCTGATATGAAATTCCGTACCTGGAGAAAACTTTGGATTGCTCTTGCTGAGGCAGAGATGGAGCTTGGTCTTCCTATCACTCAAGAGCAGATCGACGAACTTAAGGAACACGCTGACGATATCAACTATGAAGTCGCTCAAGAGAGAGAAAAACTTGTTCGTCATGATGTAATGTCACATGTTTATGCTTACGGTGTACAGTGCCCTAATGCAAAAGGCATTATCCACCTTGGAGCAACATCATGTTATGTCGGAGATAATACAGATATTATCATTATGACAGAGGGCTTAAAGCTTATCAGAAATAAGCTTATTACCGTAATTCGCAATCTTTCAAAGTTTGCGGATGAGTACAAGGCTCTTCCTACACTTGCATTCACACATTTTCAGCCTGCACAGCCGACTACAGTCGGTAAGAGAGCTACTCTTTGGCTGCAGGAATTACTTATGGACCTTGAAGATGTTGAGTATCAGCTTTCAAAAGCTAAACTTCTCGGTTCAAAGGGTACAACAGGTACACAGGCAAGCTTTTTAGAACTTTTTGAGGGCGATCACGAAAAATGTAAGGCACTTGACAAGAAAATTGCTCAAAAAATGGGTTATAATTCTTGCTTTGCAGTATCGGGTCAAACTTACTCAAGAAAACTTGATTCGCAGTTTCTCAATGTTCTTGCCGGAATTGCACAGAGTGCGTCTAAGTTCTCAAATGATATTCGCCTTTTACAGCATCTTAAAGAGGTTGAAGAACCGTTTGAAAAGAATCAGATCGGTTCATCTGCAATGGCCTATAAGCGCAACCCAATGCGTTCGGAGCGTATAGGTTCACTTTCCCGTTATGTAATGTGTGATGTATTAAACGGTTATTTCACAACTGCGACACAGTGGTTTGAAAGAACTCTCGATGACTCTGCTAACAAGCGTTTGAGTATTCCGGAGGCATTCCTTGCCGTTGACGGTATTCTTTCACTTTATGCAAATGTTGCAGACGGTCTTGTAGTATATCCAAAGGTTATTGAGCAGCGTTTAAGAAAAGAACTTCCGTTTATGGCTACAGAGAATATTATGATGGACGCAGTTAAGTACAGAGGTGCTGACAGACAGCAGCTCCATGAGAAAATTCGTGTTCATTCAATGGCTGCATCTAAGGTTATCAAAGAAGAGGGCGGCGAAAACGACCTTCTCGAAAGAATTGCTAGCGATGAGGCTTTCGGCGTAACTTTAGAGGATCTCGAAAAGATTTTACAGCCGGAGAAATATACAGGCAGAGCAAAAGAGCAGACAGAGGACTTCCTCGCAGAGTTGGTTCAGCCTGTTCTTGACAAGTATGCTGACATTGAATCAGATAAGCCTGAAATCAATGTATAAAATTTATATACACTTGTATTTATATATTTAAGGAGTTTTACAAATTATGGTTAAAGCAATAGTAGGTGCAAACTGGGGAGATGAAGGTAAGGGCAAAATTACCGATGTTCTCGCAAATGACAGTGACATTGTAATTCGCTTTCAGGGCGGTGCAAATGCAGGTCATACTATCGTAAACGAATATGGCAAATTTGCTTTGCATCAGCTTCCATCCGGTGTATTTCATCAGAATATTACTAATATTATTGGCAACGGCGTAGCTTTCAGCGTTGAAAATTTCGTAAAAGAAATCGCAGACCTTGAGAGCAGAGGCGTGCCGAAGCCAAAGATTATTATTTCAGACAGAGCGCAGATAGTTATGCCTTATCATGTTGCTTTTGACTGTTACGAGGAGGAGCGCCTCGGTAAAAATTCCTTTGGCTCAACAAAGAGCGGTATTGCTCCATTCTATTCAGATAAATACTCAAAAATCGGTTTCCAGATTAACGAGCTTTACGATGACCCTGATTCATTAAGAGAAAAAATCAAACACGCACTTGGCATTAAAAATGCTATTCTTAAGAATCTCTACAATAAGCCTGAGATTACAGAGGAAGAAGTATTTGATAAACTTATGGAGTACAAAGAGGCTCTTGCTCCTTATGTAGGAGATACTTTTGAGTTTATTCATAATGCACTTAAAGATGGTAAGAATATTCTTTTAGAGGGTCAACTTGGCTCACTTAAAGATACCGACTTCGGTATTTATCCTATGGTTACATCTTCAAACACAATTGCAGGTTACGGCGCAGTAGGTGCGGGTATTCCGCCTTATGAAATTAAAGAAGTTATCACTGTTGTTAAGGCTTATTCAAGCGCAGTAGGTGCAGGTGAATTTGTTTCTGAAATCTTTGGTGAAGAGGCAGACGAGCTTAGAAGAAGAGGCGGCGACGGCGGCGAATTCGGTGCTACAACAGGCAGACCTCGCAGAATGGGTTGGCTTGACCTTGTTGCTACCCGTTACGGCTGTAAAGTACAGGGCGCAACACAGGTTGCATTCACCGTTCTTGATGTTCTCGGCTATCTTGACGAGATTCCTGTATGTGTTGGTTATGAGCTTGACGGCAAAGTTATCGATTACTTCCCATCAACAACAAAACTTAAGAGATGTAAGCCTATTCTTAAGAAATTAAAGGGTTGGAAATGTTCAATTTCCGGCATTAAAGAGTATGACAAACTTCCTAAGGAATGTCGTGACTACATTGAATTTGCAGAAGAGCAGATTGGTGTGCCGATTAAGATTGTATCTAACGGCCCATCAAGAGATGATATTATTTACAGATAAACAAAGGCCGGTAATGTAATGGAAAACAAAGAAAGAGTAATTGTCCTCGACTTTGGCGGACAGTATAATCAGCTTATTGCAAGGCGTGTTCGTGAGTGTAATGTATATTGCGAAATACTGCCGTACACAGTCAGCCTTGATAAAATTAAAGAATTAAATCCGACCGGTATTATTTTTACCGGCGGTCCTAACAGCGTGTATGATGAAAGCTCACCGCATATTTCAAAAGAAATTTTCGAGCTTAATATTCCTATTCTCGGTATTTGCTATGGTTGTCAGCTTATGGCATATACCCTTGGCGGTGTAGTAACTCCTGCTACAGATAATTCATCTTGTGAGTACGGCAAGACGATGACCAACTATAATAAAGACGATATTATCTTTACAAATGCTTGTGAACACGGCGTTTCTTGGATGAGTCACCGTGACTATATAAGCACAGTGCCGGACGGATTTACCGTAACTGCCACGACAGCGGTTTGTCCTGTTGCTGCTATGAGTTGCCCTGAAAGAAAACTTTACGGTGTACAGTTCCATCCGGAAGTTAATCACACAGAAAACGGTAAAGATATGCTCCGTTCATTCCTTTATGATGTTTGCGGTTGTAAAGGTGAATGGCAGATGGATAGCTTTATTGACACCACTGTTGCTAAACTTAAAGAGCAGATTGGCGATAAGGGTGTTGTGCTTGGCCTTTCGGGCGGTGTTGATTCATCAGTAGCAGCCGCACTTTTAAGTAAGGCGGTTGGCAAGCAGCTTACATGCGTTTTTGTAGATCAGGGACTTATGCGTAAAGACGAAGGCGACTTTGTTGAGCAGACATTTACAAAACTTTTTGATATGAATTTTGTTCGTATTAATTGCCAAGAGGAATTTCTCTCAAAACTTAAGGGCGTATCAGAGCCGGAAGCAAAGAGAAAGATAATTGGCACAGAGTTTTATAATGTGTTTTGGAATAAAATTCGTGAGAACTACGGCAGTGGTTACTTTGCTCAAGGCACTATTTATCCTGACAGAATTGAAAGCGGTAAAGGTGATGCAGCAAAGATTAAAACTCACCACAATCAGGTAGAAGTACCGCAGGATATTACTTTTGAGGGAATTATTGAGCCTTTGCAGGATTTATTTAAGGACGAAGTGCGTGTAGTTGGCGAAAAACTCGGACTTCCGCACGAGCTTGTATGGCGTCAGCCGTTCCCGGGTCCCGGACTCGGTGTTCGAGTAATCGGCGAAGTTACAGCTGATAAGGTAAAAATTTTGCAGGAGGCAGATGCAATCCTAAGAGAAGAAATGGATAAGTGCGGCTATGCATCACAGATGAGCCAGTTCTTTGCAGTCCTTCCGGGTGTAAAGACAGTAGGTGTAATGGGCGATTCCCGTACCTATGATGAACTTGTGGCAATCAGAGCCGTAACAACAGACGACTTTATGACAGCCGATTGGGCAAAAATCCCATATGATATTCTCGGCAGAGTTTCAAGCCGTATCATAAATGAAGTAGACCATGTAAACAGAGTTGTTTACGATATAACCTCCAAACCACCCGGAACCGTGGAGTGGGAATGATTAACAAAACCCCGAAAAGTCTGATTAATACTGACTTTTCGGGATTGATTTTATATGCTATGTTACTGTTATGGACTTAATTTGGACTTATATTTCTTCCTCATCACGGGAAAATGTGGGATAATCAAAAATAAATATTGAAAAAGAGCATAGGAAGCTCCGAATTTGTAGTTGACAAGACAAACAATGGAGGAGAGAAACCTATGCTCTTTTTAGATGACATCAAAGTTGAATTTGAAAGTCAAGGATTTAAAGGAACACATATAGTAATCAGCCATGATAAAGATAAAAGCGTACTGTTTCTGGAGAGCGTAAGGTCAACGCAGACAGTCCGGTGTCCTTATTGCGGAGGCAGTGTATATATTTATGAAAACGGCCAAGTCAAACTCAAAGATATTCCAATACAGAGAGGTACTACACACATATGGAACTTCTTTATCCATAGATATCAATGCAACTGTTGTCACGAAACATTTACAGAAGAAATACCTTTCAAATATCCCGGAACACGGATAACATACCGAGCAGCAAACTGGATCAAGGGCTTTTTGCAGCAAAAAATCGTGATGAACCAATATAAACGAATAAACCCCAAAACACACGATTAAATGTGCCTTGGGATTTATTTCTTTATATGGTTTTAATAAGATTTAGAGAGATATTTAAAATCTTTATTTTTTACTGTTTTCAATTGCTTCATCAATAAGTTTATTAAGTTGCTGTGCTTGTGATGATGAAGTTATTGCACCAACAATTGGTTGACCTACAATATTTCCGTTTTTATCAACTACATATGTTGTTGGATATGAATAAAGACCTGAAGCAAATTTACCGGCCTCACTGTTTGAATCAAACCAAATATTCTTGTAGGTAATACCTTTTTTAGTCAAAACATCCTTAGCCTCAGATATAGCAGTCTTGTCACCGTCAAGAGTAAATGAGTTAATACCTATAACGGTACCACCTTTTTCTGCAAGTTCTTTATTAAGCTTTTCCAAATCGCCAAGTTCACCTACACAAGGATTACAAGTGGTAAACCAAAAGTTAATAACAGTTACGTTGTTAGATGAGAAGATGTCATCACTGTTAACATCATTTCCGTCAAGGTCCTTACCCTTAAAGCTTGGAAACTTAGTAAGTTCGCTATTGTCACTTACCATACCTGCACTTTCAGCGTCAATACTGTCACCCTCGCTCGGCTTATTGCCACAGCCCGGATATTTTTGTTCTAAAATTGTGAGTTTACCCTCAATTTCTTTAATTTGATTTGCACCGTCTTTAAGAAATTTCAACTCATCTGCAGTAAAGTTATCTTTACCGTTTTCAATAGTATTGAGCAAAAAGTCGCCATAATTTGTTCCGTCTTCAATCATAGGAGTATCCTTATTTGCTGACATAAACACTTTTTCCCAAAGCTTTGAATTACTTGTTAAAATTTCATTTTCCTTTTGCATAAGCTTTTGATAAAGTGCAGTTGCGTCATCTAAATCGCTTGGTTCACTTTCCATTAAATTTGAAATATCAGCAGTATTATTTGACTGAGATTTGTCGTTATTTTTAGTTGTTGAACAAGCAACAAGGCTAAACATAAGCACTAAAACCATAAGTATAGTTAATATTTTTGATTTTTTCATAATTATTATTCCTCCGTTGTTATATCTTTGTTGTTATTTGTTTTAATATCTGTTTTATTATTTTCTTTTACAGTGTTGCAAAGATTTTTATCAGGCATACCAAATCCGTAGTGAAAGCTTATTGCATCAGTAGGACAAGCAGTTATACACTTACCACAACGAATACACTCAGTGCTGTTTGGTGTTTTTACTACATCAACATCCATTTTACACGCTCTTGCACATTTGCCACAAGACACGCATTTATGCTTATCAACCTTTATTCCAAGCAACGACACCTTGTTCATCAATGCATAAAAAGCACCGAGTGGACAAATCCACTTGCAAAACGGACGATAGAAAACCACACTCAGTACAACTACAATAATCAAAATAATAAGCTTTTGAATAAATTTATTTCCTAAAGCCGAGCGTATACCCTCATCAATAGCAGACAATGGAATTGCACCCTCAAGCACACCCTGTGGGCATATATATTTACAAAAGAACGGGTCGCCCATTCCAACATCATTAACCACAAGTACAGGTAGCAATATAACCGTCACCAGCAAGATGATATATTTTAAATATGTTAAAGGCTTTAGTTTTTTTGTTGAAAGCTTTTTACACGGTATTTTATTAAGCAAATCTTGAAGCCAACCAAACGGACACAAAAAGCCACAAATAAATCGACCAAGCAACACGCCAAGCAAAATTAAAAATCCTGTTACATAATAGGAAAACTTAAATTTTGATGAGCCTACAACAGCCTGAAACGAGCCGATTGGACACGCACCTGACGCAGCAGGACAAGAGTAGCAATTTAGCCCCGGTACGCACACAGCCTTGCCATTGCCCTGATATATTCCGCCTTTAAAAAAATTAGGTAAATGAATATTTGTCAAAAGCGTTGCACCTGCCTGAATACAAGTACGAAAACGGCTTAAAAGCTTTGAAACATTCTTTTTTCTTTTATCCAATTCCAATACACTCCAAGCATAATCTTATTGCTTTGCTAAGCACGGTGTCTGCCTCACCACGCATTGCTCCATAGCACAGCATAACCACTCCGGCAACAAGGAAACCGATTTGAAATATTGCTTTTTTTACTTTGAACAATTTAACCACTCCCTTCATCTTTAGCCTTATTATATCACGAACGATATAAAATCCTTGTTAAGAAAGAAATTTAACAAAGATTTTATTTTTTTGTGTTATAATGTGTTATAATCTATAATAAAGATATTTTACCAATAATACAAGTGTTAGGAGATAATTATGCATATTTTAGTTGTTGAAGACGAGGTTGCTCTTTGTGACACAATCGTAAGAAGTCTTAAGCGTCTTGCTTACAGTGTTGATTATTGCTATGACGGTCAAAAGGCATTAGATATGCTTAGTGTTGAAAGTTTCGACCTTGTTGTGCTCGATTTAAACCTACCTAATGTTGACGGAATGACAGTATTGAAAACTCTGAGGCAAACAGACATTGACACAAAGGTTTTAATTTTATCGGCCCGTTGTGAGGTTGCAGACAAGGTTTTAGGATTAGATGAAGGTGCAAATGATTATTTAACAAAACCATTTCACTTAGATGAGCTTTCGGCAAGAATACGAAACCTTACCCTTAGAAAGTTCACTCAAAACGATATTGTTTTAAAATGTTCAAATCTTTCATTTAACACAAAAACACGCAAAGCAGATGTAAATGATGAAGAATTATCTTTAACTCGCAAGGAAACAGGAATACTTGAATATCTAATGTTAAATCAAGGCAGACCTGTAAGTCAAGAGGAGTTGATTGAACACGTATGGGACAGCAGTGTTGACAATTTCAGCAACTCAATAAGAGTGCACATTTCATCATTAAGGAAAAAGCTTCGTAATGCATTAGACTATGACCCTATTCACAACCGTATAGGCGAGGGCTATGTAATGGAGGAGAAAAAATGAAAAAACTTTCTTTACAATGGCGAATAACCTTAATGACCACAGTTTTAATTTGCATAACTTGTGTGCTAATGAATTGTTTAATCGGTTATTCAGGCAAACGATATATGGATTCAATAGGCAACGGAATATCAGCATATAGTGAAATTGATAAAGGAAAACCGAGTTCATTTAATCCGGAAAATGAAAATCCCGACAGTGAGCTTACCATTATTATCAGTGGTGCACAAGATTCATTCAATACTACTAATTGGTACATAACAATTGCCGTAAGCGTACTTGGTGGTATACTTGCATATTTTGTCAGTGGTCGTGCTTTAAAGCCGCTAAAAAGTTTTGCCTCTCAAGTAGAGAATGTACAGCCCAACAATTTGGCAGATATGAAAATAAGCGACGATGTTTTGCCGGAATTTAAACAGTTTTGTCAATCATTTAACAATATGCTTGACCGACTCGACAACGGTTTTGCTGCTCAACGGCAATTCACAGGAAATGCAGCGCACGAGTTAAGAACACCACTTGCCTTAATTCAAGCACAAATTGAACTTTTTTCTGTTGAGCACCCAAATATGAGCAACGATACAGCAGAATTTCTTGCACTGCTACAAGAGCAAAATGAAAGAATGTCACAAATGACAAAAACTTTGCTTGAAATGAGTGAGCTTCGTACAGTTGAGTGCAAAGATACAATAGAAATTGCCCCTATGATTGAAGAAATATTTACCGACCTTGCTCCCCTTGCAGAAAAAAAGAATATTCGCCTTGAATACAACGGCAATGGTATGATGATAGGCAGTGACACCTTAATTTATCGTTTATTATTTAATTTAACTGAAAACGCAATACGCTACAACAGAGAAAATGCTTCTGTAATTATAACTGTTGACGAAAAGAATAATCAGCTTTATATACGAGTTAAAGATAACGGTTATGGTATACCCGAGCAGTACAGAGAAAGTATCTTTCAACCATTTTTCCGTGTTGATAAATCTCGTAGCAGAGCATACGGCGGTGTAGGTCTTGGACTATCACTTGTATGGGAAATTGTACTTTTGCACAACGGTACGGTAAAAGCTGAAAAAAGCGACAAAAATGGAACAGTAATGCTTGTAACACTTCCCCAAAAAACAAACAAATAATTGATTATTAAGTTTTATATAAATGTTTTAGATAAATTTGATATAAATATTTATATTTTTTAAACTGTTGACATTAATGTTATATTGCATTATAATAATTATCCAAATTTTCAAAATAATTGGAGGATAAATATGAAATCATTATGTGGGGCGGATTGTGATAACTGTGGCTATGGCAAAAGCAAAAATTGCAAAGGCTGCAATGAAACTAAAGGTTGTCCGTTTGGAAAGCAATGTTTTATTTATCAATGTATTGATATGGGAGGAATGAACAACTATATTGTGCTGAAAAATCAGTTGATTGACGAGTTTAATTCTCTTAATATTCCGGGAATGCCTGCTATAAATGAGTTATATGCAATGAATGGGGTATATGTAAATTTGTCTTATCGTATGCCGAACGGTAAAAATTTAAAATTGCTTGATGATAACAGTATATACTTGTGTAATCAAGTTGAATGTGAATTTAATGACGGATCTATTACAAGATGTTTTGGTTTGGTTGCCGGATTGGATTTTATTCTTGTAAGTGAGTACGGTGAAAATTGTTCAAATCCTGAAATTGTCATATATAAAAGAAGATAAATATTTTTAAAAAGCAAAATATGTAAAGATATTCACTGTTCTGTTAATTACGGTTATGTACTCGATGTAATTGCACCGGATGGTGAGGAGCAGAACTCTTATATTTTAGGCTTGAATTATCCGCTTAAATCTTTTAAAAGAAAAGTAATTGTGATTGTTCATCGTAATGATGATATAGAAGAAAAATGGATTGTTACACCTGAAAACATTTCTTTTACTAAAGAAAAAATTATGCGGCAGATTAAATTTCAAGAAAAATATTTTGACAGCTATATAAATTATGTAAAAGATCGTAATACGAAAAATTCCCGTAATGCAGATTAATGCATTGCGGGAATTTGTTTAGTATTCATTTTCGTTATATTCACTTTTACCTGTCTTATAGTTGATAGTTACATTTGGCTGAACATTGTAGCAGTATACGCACAATGTTACACCCTCGCCTTTATCTTCAACGGATTTTGCCTCAATTAATACTCCTTTGGCAACAAGGTCGTCATTTTCAAAAACAGGAGTTACACGGTAAAGTGCGTGATTACCGGTTGTTTTTACATAATTTGCAACCATCTTTTCAAAGGGTAGCATACCCGTTACATTTAGGTATCTTGTTCCTGTTATCAAATTCTTTTCATTTGCATTTTCGCCCGTAAGCTGATAGGCGATAAGGTGACAGCGATTGTACAGATATTTTCCGTCAATAAAGTCATATTTTACGGTTTGCCAGCCTGACGGTTTAATTTTGCCTATCTGACCTCTCTCTTCTGTCGGCATTATATCTGTACCAACGCAGGCATAGGCTGTGCCGCATCTTCCTAATTCGTCTAAATCCGCATAGTATTCAAATGATGATGTTGTGTAATCGTCATCACTGAAATACGGTTCGTTGCCGTTTATTTCTATAAAAGCAGAACCTGAATAATCGGGAATATCTTTAAGGGAGATAATTTCGTCTTTTGCAGTATTTTCTGTCGGCTGATTGTTTATAATTAAAATCACCGCAAAACAGCATATCAAAGCAAGTGCGGTAGGTACAGTGATTTTTGTGGTTTTTCGTTTTTTAGTTTTCATAATTACCTCAATTATAATGTTATGTAATTATTATAATTGAGGTAATTGCATTTTTCAAGTTTTCAGTTTATAAAATAATTCAAATATTACTTTTTGCATAAACCGCTCTATTCTGTTGTTTACCAAACCTTGCAAATGCCATTTGCTTGTGATAATATAAAAACAGAAAATCAACTGAGGGTTTAAAAATGAGTGTTATCGGCAAGCAAATTAAAAAAATATTGTACTAAAAAAGGACTTACGCAAGAACAGCTCGGTCAGTTGTTAGGTGTTACAACGCAAGCTGTGTCAAAGTGGGAGAGAGGCGGCACGCCTGATGCCTAATTATTGCCTGACATATCGCAGGCACTTGGTGTAAGTATTGATGCTTTGTTTGGTCGTGAAGAACAAAGATTAACAGCGTCGCTTGCACGACAGATTTGTCAGATGAAAAATGAGGACGCATATCGTTATGCTTTTAGCATTTGCTGGGCGATAGAAATCGGATTTAT
This sequence comes from Ruminococcus sp. BSD2780120874_150323_B10, assembly GCF_015553695.1. Lineage (NCBI taxonomy): Bacteria > Bacillati > Bacillota > Clostridia > Eubacteriales > Oscillospiraceae > Ruminococcus > Ruminococcus sp. BSD2780120874_150323_B10. The sequence goes on along the minus strand of NZ_JADNHD010000008.1, from coordinate 2,399 downwards.
GCAAGATATTTCTGCACTTGATGATTTTTTAAATAAATTTATTGAACATTCAGCTATAACTACCGATAAAACGGATTATTTTGCAAAAATGATGCAGGACGGCGGTGTAGCAACCGCTATGGTAATAATAAAGAATTAAAAAAGGGGAAACACTATGCCAATTGTTAATGATTTAAATAACTATGCCAAAGAAGAGCTTGAGTATTTTGGTGTAAGGCGGCAAAATGAAGAAAATGCCGCCATTGAAAAAGCCGTTTTTAATACGAAATTTGATTTGAACTATGATTTTAACGCATTTTTCGTTATTATACCAATTATAGTTATCGGCTTGATTCCTGTAGCAAAAATTTTGATACAGGAGGCGATTACTTCTTCCGTTAATCATACGCCTTTTACTTTAAGTACTGTTCAAATTCTGATAATAAGCATATTGAGCACTGCAATATTTTTTGCTATAGCTTTACTTATATGTTTAAAACTAAAAAAATGCCCGAGTGTACAGACGAGCTATCTTTATTATAAAGATGAACCATATCATTATGATCAGATTAATTACATAAAGGTGAGCAGGATTAAAACCGCTAAAATTTATGTCAACGGCAAAAAACTTGTAGGTGTTTCTAATTGGTGTGATAATTACAATTCACTGATTGTATGGGCAAAGAAATGTCACATTCCGGTGCTTGCCCCCAATAAAAAGTCTAATTCGTCTAACAGTTTGGATTTAAACGCATTGAGTAATAATATTTCAATGATAGTTGCGGTTGTTGTATTCGCAATTATGATGATCGGTGCGGCAGTTGTTTTTATTAATTCTATTTCTTGATTTTTATTAAAAGTACGGGGATAAATCTATGCTGTTTAATAGTCTTTTGTGCAAGTAAAAGGTTGATACTTTTTATTAAGGTCTTAAATATTAAGTATATTACGTATTATAAAAGGGTGCTGTCCGTATGGAAAGCACCCTTAAATTTATTTAGGCTCTATAATAAATGTTGGGGTAACAAATAGATCCTACAAAAATAATTTTAAAAAAAGTAGAGCATATTTGTCTAAAATCCGTTAAAATAGAATTGACTAGAAACCAGAAACGGAGGAACAAATATGCTCTACAAATATTTTACCGAAAAACTCTTAGGATTGCAAGATGTTGATATAGAAAAAATTGAAGAAATTGATAATTCAATCCATATTAACTGCCGGTTAAAACGAAAACCTCACAAATGTCCTTGCTGTGGCAATTTAACTGATAAGGTTCACGATTATCGTGAACAGCCTATAAAGGATATTCCTGCCTTTGGCAAGCACATCTTTATTCATCTTTATAAGCGTCGATATCGTTGCTCCTGTGGCAAGCGTTTCCCTGAAAATGTCGATTTCCTCCCTCGTTATCATCGTATGACTAACAGATTGTCTTTGTATATCATTGACAAATTGAGAAATGAAGTTTCTTTTTCAAGCGTTGCAAGAGAGGTTAACCTCTCTGTAAGCTCCGTAATCAGGGTTTTTGATTTAGTTTCCTACGCTCCTAAAAAGCTCCCATCTGCTATTTCTATTGATGAATTTAAAGGCAATACGAACAGTGAAAAGTATCAATGTATTCTCACCGATCCTGTCAACAAGGTTGTTTTGGACATTCTTCCAAAAAGATATGCGCATTTCCTAACTGAGTATTTTAACCATTTTGATAAGTCACAGCGTGACAAGGTTCAGTTTTTTGTCAGTGATATGTGGAAACCCTACTCTAATATTTCTTCTGTGTGGTTTAAAAACGCTACACAGATTGTTGATAAATACCATTGGATACGGCAAGTTATCTGGGCTTTTGAGGCTGTTCGTAAGCAGGAACAAAAGAAATTCAGCAAATCTCATCGCAGATACTTCAAGCAATCAAGAAAGCTTTTACTAAAAAGATTTGACCTCCTTTCTGACGAACAAAAACAACAGGTAAATGTTATGCTTTTTACTTCTCCAACTCTTTCTACTGCTCATTTTTACAAAGAGGATTTCCTTAAAATCCTTGATTGCAAAGACCGACAGTCTGCAAAAACAGCTTTTTCTGATTGGATAAATTCTGCTTTAGACTGTGGTATTGCACAATTTGTAAAATGTGCTAACTCTATGCTCAATTGGCTTCCGGGTATTCTGAATTCTTTTTCTTCTGCTATCACCAACGGTTTTACCGAAGGCTGCAACAACAAGATTAAGGTACTTAAGCGTAATGCTTATGGTTACAGAAATTTTAAGCGTTTCCGTAACCGTATTTTACATATGTTTTCTCACCAAATGCAAAAACAAGCGATAGCTTGATTTTGAAATGCTCCCCTTTTGTTAGACAATGAGGTATAATATAAATATACCGTAATTAAAACTAACGAAAGGGGGCATTTTTATGCCAA
>NZ_JADNHD010000007.1:74400-136822 GCF_015553695.1 Ruminococcus sp. BSD2780120874_150323_B10 | reverse complement strand
ATTGCATAAACGGAAAGTATTTGTGGGCTTTGCCCACACCCACGACCTTTGAAAAGGTCGACCAAACTTTTATAATTGCTTGATAAAGCAATCAGCTAAACCATAATTTACCCCAACTAATGAAAAAGAACCTTAAAAATAACAGCCCTGACTGAAAAGCCAAGGCTGTAAATAAGCTATAAACTATAAAATTAGTTGTTGATAAGCTTGTCTTCGTTTGACCAGCTGTAAAGCTTTCTAACTTCCTTACCAACTACTTCTGCAGGATGCTCTGCAGCTTTTCTTCTCATAGCACGGAAGTGAGCCTGACCGCCTGCCGGTGACATATCGAGGAGGAAGTCCTTAGCGAATGTACCGTCCTGAATGTCAGAAAGGATCTTCTTCATAGCCTTCTTAGTATCCTCAGTAACAATCTTTGGACCTGTGATGTAGTCGCCGTACTCAGCTGTGTTAGAGATAGAATATCTCATACCCTCAAAGCCTGACTGATAAATAAGGTCAACGATGAGCTTCATCTCGTGGATACACTCAAAGTAAGCGTTTCTTGGATCATAACCTGCCTCGCAAAGTGTTTCAAAACCTGCCTGCATAAGTGCGCAAACACCGCCGCAAAGAACAGCCTGCTCACCAAAGAGGTCTGTTTCTGTTTCTGTTCTGAATGTTGTTTCAAGAACACCTGCTCTTGCGCCGCCAATACCGAGTGCGTAAGCAAGTGCAAGATCCTTAGCCTTACCTGTAGCGTCCTGCTCAACAGCAACAAGACAAGGTACACCCTTACCAGCCTGATACTCACTTCTTACTGTATGACCAGGTCCTTTAGGAGCGATCATAGTAACATCAACATCTGCCGGAGGAACGATCTGACCAAAGTGAATTGCAAAACCGTGAGCGAACATAAGCATATTGCCTGCCTCAAGGTTAGGAGCAATATCCTTCTTGTACATAGCTGCCTGCTTCTCATCGTTAATAAGAATCATAATAATATCGGCACGCTTAGCAGCCTCTGCAGCTGTATATACCTTAAAGCCCTGTGCTTCTGCTTTCGCCCAAGACTTACTACCCTCGTAAAGACCAATGATTACATCACAGCCTGAATCCTTAAGGTTAAGAGCATGAGCGTGACCCTGGCTACCATAACCAATGATTGCAATTGTTTTGCCGTCAAGCAAAGAAAGGTTACAATCTGACTGATAGAAAATTTTTGCTGTCATATTTTCCATTTTAAAAATCCTCCTTACCGCTATGCGGTTGATATAAAAAGATTTATGTAAATCTGCAAGATTACACGGACACTGCAGTAGCACCCTTATCAAGAGCTACTGTACCTGTTCTTACAATCTCACGGATACCATAAGGCTTTAATAACTCTACCAAAGTGTCAACACGGCTTGAACATTCACAATACTCAACGGTAACGCTTGTAGTAGAGAAATCAACTATTTTACCCTGCATAAGCTCAACAGTGGTGAGAATTTCGCCACGCTTTGCAGCAGGACAATGAACTTTTATAAGTATCAGCTCACGGCTGATAAAATCACCTTCGGCAAGTCTTTTAACCTTGATTACGGGAATAAGTTTGTTAAGCTGTTTTTCAAGCTGTTCAACAACATATTCGTCACCGTTTGCAACAATAGTGATTCTCGATACATTTGGGTCGGTAGTCACGCCAACCGCAAGTGAGTCAATGTTGAAGCCTCGTCTTGAAAACAAACCCGAAATCTTAGAAAGAACGCCCGCCTGGTTTTCAACAAGTATTGATAAAGTATATTGCATAACAACACCTCATTAAATCGACGGAGTGTCGGGATATACATCGCACACAAGAATGAACGGCTTGTCGGAATCAACAATATTTTTAATGATTTCTTCTGCCTGCTCATTTGAGTTTGCCTCTGCATGATCAATTCCGTAAGCCTCCGCAATTTTAAGAAAATCGGGATCACCTTCAAGAATAGTTGCACTGTGTCTGTGACCGTAGTGGTTATCCTGAAGCTCACGCACCATACCGAGTCTTGAGTTACGCATAATTATAATTTTAATGTTAAGGTTATTACCTGCAATAGTTGCAAGCTCGTTTAACTGCATCTGAAAACTGCCGTCACCGCAGACAACAAGCACATCTCTGTTCGGTCTTGCAAACTTTGCTCCTATTGCGGCAGGAACCGAATAACCCATTGTACCCATACCGCCTGTTGTAAGGAATCTTCCCTCACGAATACGGAAGTTGTTTGCACACCAAATCTGATTTTGACCTACATCGGCAACCAAAATTGCCTTTGAACGGAACATTGCGCTCAAATGACCTACAAGCGTTCTCGGTTCTACATAACCGTCAAACTTAGGAGGTTCTCTGAATAAATCCTTTTTCCATGTTTTAACAGCCTCACTCCACTGGTTCTGAACCTTGTAGTCGCCAATGTTTTCATTGAGCATATCCATAACATTCATCATATCGCCGACAATCGGAATAGCTGTCTTAACATTTTTTCCGATTTCCGCCGGGTCAATGTCTATGTGAATTACAGTTGTTCTTTTACTCATCTGGTCGGGCGCCGCCACGGCTCTGTCACCAAGTCTTGCGCCGCACACAATAACCAAATCAGCCTCGTGCAAAGCTCTGTTTGCAGCAGGCTTACCGTGAGTACCGAGCATACCGAGGTAAAGCTCGTGTTCTGACGGCATAACGCCGATTCCCATCATTGTGGAAATTACAGGAATACCTGTTTTCTCGGCAAAAGCCTGAAATTTAGGCTTAACACCCGAGCTTAAAACACCGCCGCCGGATACAATAATCGGACGCTTGCAGTTTTTGATAGCCTCGACCGCACGCTTAATCTGAAAAATGTGTCCTTTGGTATTCGGCTTGTAGCCGATAATATTTACAGTTTCGGGATATTCAAACTTTTCAATTTCATTCTGCTGAATATCAATAGGAATATCAATAAGTACAGGGCCCGGTCTGCCTGTTTTTGCAATATGAAAAGCCTCTTTGAAAATTCGTGGCAAATCTTCTGTTTTGCTTACAAGATAGCTGTGCTTTACAAACGGCTCGCAAGCGCCTGTAATGTCAGCCTCCTGAAATACATCTCTGCCAAGCAAATCACTGCGTACCTGACCTGTAATTGCGATTATCGGAATAGAATCCTGATAAGCGGTAGCAATACCTGTAATAAGGTTTGTTGCACCCGGTCCCGAAGTTGCTACACATACACCGGGAATATCACTGCATCTTGCATAACCGCTTGCCGCATGAGCCGCATTCTGCTCCTGACGAACAAGCACATGCTTGATTGAAGAATTATAAAGCGAATCGTAAAAAGGGCAAATAGCCGCACCCGGATATCCGAAAACCACTGAAACACCCTCGGCTTCCAGACATTTTACCATTATATCGGCACCGTTTATCATTGCTTTCTGCACTCCTGTCCTTTTTAATTAAGTAACCAAGCAAAACCTAACTTTGCTTTACAGATAATTATACTATAATTTATATCAAAAGTAAAGGGCGATAACCGATTACAAACGACTTTTTTCTAAAAAAATTTTGTATTTTTATCCTAATACGCCAATGCCCTCGAGCAATATTTTTATACCGATAAGCACAAGCACAATACCGCCGAACAATTCCGCCTTTGATTTATACTTTGTACCAAATAAACTGCCTATTTTTACACCTACGGCAGAGAATATAAATGTTATCACACCGATAAACGACACGGCGGGAACAATCTGAACCTGCAAGAAAGCAAAAGTTACACCGACAGCCAAAGCGTCAATACTGGTCGCAATCGCAAGCAAAAGCATTGATTTTACATCCATTGAAGAATCGACTTTTTCGTCTTTGCAAAAAGACTCTTTTATCATATTTCCGCCGATAATCGCAAGGAGAACAAAAGCAACCCAATGGTCGTACTTTTCAATCATCTCTGCAAAAAAGCTGCCTAAAAAATAACCGATAAGCGGCATAAGTGCCTGAAATCCACCGAACCACGCACCTGCAATGCACATATGTTTAGGCTTAATTTTACCGAGCGAAAGGCCCTTACATACAGACACAGCAAAAGCATCCATTGATAAGCCCACCGCAAGGATAAAAAGCTCCAATATGCTCATACCAATTCCTCCAAAAAACATTTCATATAAATTTATGCGCTTTTCATATGCAATATTAAAACGGTTCTATTATAAATGTTGGGTTAGTTTTATAAATTATGGTTTAGCAAATTGATTTGCCAATTAATTATAAAAGTTTGGTCGACCTTTTCAAAGGTCGTGGGTGTGGGCAAAGCCCACAAATACTTTCAGCTTACGCAATCTGACGATAGCCGAACAGCTCGCTGTTCGGCGGCTTGAACACAACGGCGTTAGCCTTTAAATGCGATAACAACAAAAAAGCCATTCATTAAACAATAAATAAGCAAATTCTTTTCTAAAAGGCTACCGCCTGTTTTTTCAAACTCGGTGCAAGCACGCAAACAGCGTAGCTGTTTGCGCCTGATAAATTGTAATATCGGAAGATTTTTATGGGTGCTGCCCAAACCCGCAATTTTTGAAAAAATTGAGTAAACTTTTTTTGTTTTTTGGAGGATAATTTAGCGTTAGCTAAATTTCAATCCCCGACCGACACTCCGTTAAACCATAATTCACCCCGTTTCCGACAAATAACCCCATTAAAAAGTCAAAAAGGCTCACAGACAACCTTTTGCAAATGCCAACAACTTAAATATTATAAATTAAGTTATTAAATTAAAAACATTTCCTTTGTGCTGTCTGTGAGTCTCATCATTTAAAATATTACCGGGTAAAATTCACCAGTATGTCGATAATACTATACGCAAAAATGCGTACCGATTACTCCCTCTTAACATTAAAATCAGGAATATTTATACAATAAATTGTAATTTTAAAGTCCCATAATCAAGCCGTAAGGCCAGGCAATCAATCCACCTATATCATAAATATCTGTGTAGCCGAGTCTGCAGAGAGCTTCTGCCGCCATTCTGCTGCGACTGCCTGTTCTGCAATAAACCACAAGCATATAATCCTTACTCGGTATAACTTCTTTTGCCGATTCGGCGGTAATATCATCAACAGGAAAAAGCACTGCGTCTTTCACATGTCCCGTTGCATACTCCTCTTCCTCACGCACATCAAGAATTATACAATTCGGATTTTCGTCTATGAGTTTTTTTGCATCCTCAAAGTTGTTTACAGTATGAATTATACACATTAATAATCACTTAGTTTTTCCAATATCGTGGCGGAAGTGCATACCCTCAAAGCTGATTTTATCAACCGCAGCATATGCTTTTGCAAGTGCCTCATCAAGTGTAGGAGCAGTTGCAGTCACACCGAGAACTCGACCGCCGTTTGTGTAGAATTTACCGTTTTCATACTTTGTACCTGCATGATAAACAGTAGCGCCCTCTACCTGACCGTTTTCGTCCATACCGAACATTTCAATGCCCTTTTTATATGCAACAGGATAGCCGCCGCTTGCCATAACTACGCAGGCAGCTGCGCCGTTGTCCCATTCAATGTCGAGGTCAGCAAGTTTTTCGTCAATAACTGCCTCGCAAATATCGACAAGGTCTGTTTTAAGTCTTGGAAGAACTACTTGCGCCTCAGGGTCACCGAAACGAGCGTTATACTCAATTACCTTAGGGCCGTTCGGAGTAATCATAAGTCCGAAATAAAGACAACCCTTGAAAGGTCTGCCCTCTGCTACCATAGCGTTGATTGTAGGAATAAAGATTGTGTCCATACATTCCTTTGCAATCTCGTCTGTATAGTAAGGATTCGGGCTGATTGTACCCATACCGCCTGTGTTAAGTCCCTCATCATTATCGTAAGCTCTCTTGTGGTCTTTTGAACTTACCATAGGCTTTACGCACTTGCCGTCTGTAAATGCAAGTACAGAAACCTCCGGACCTGTCAAAAATTCTTCAATAACAATTCTGTTGCCGGATTCGCCAAACTGCTTATCTTCCATAATAGACTTAACGGCATCAACAGCCTCGTCAACAGTCTGTGCAATAATAACACCCTTACCGAGTGCAAGACCGTCAGCCTTGACTACGATAGGAGCAGTATTCTCTGCCTTTAAATATTCAATAGCATTTTCTGCGTTATCAAAGGTTTCGTATTTAGCGGTAGGAATACCGTATTTTTTCATTAAATCCTTTGAAAATACCTTTGATGCCTCAATTACAGCCGCATTTGCATTAGGGCCGAAAGCTCTGATACCGGCAGCCTGAAAAGCGTCAACAAGACCTGCCGCAAGCGGATCATCCGGAGCTACAAAAGCAAGGTCAATATTCTTTTCTTTTGCGAAAGCGACAAGTGCCTCTTTATCCATAACACCGATATTTACGGTTTCGGCATCTCTTGAAATACCGCCGTTACCGGGGGCACAGTAAAGTTTTGTGCACTTTGGGCTTTCAAGAAGTTTTTTGATAAGTGCGTGCTCTCTTCCGCCTGAACCAATCATTAAAATATTCATATCTTCACCCCGCAGATTAATGGTGGAAAAGTCTGATGCCTGTAAATGACATAGTCATTCCGTACTTATTGCAGGTATCAATTACATTGTCATCTCTGATTGAACCGCCGGGCTGTGCAACATACTGTACGCCCGAACGCTTAGCTCTTTCAATGTTGTCGCCGAATGGGAAAAATGCGTCTGAACCGAGTGAAACGCCGCTGAATGTTGCGAGCCACTCTTTCTTCTCTTCTCGTGTAAGAGGCTCCGGCTTAGTTTTAAAGAACTGCTCCCAAACGCCGTCTGCAAGTACATCCTCATAATCGTCGGAAATGTAAACATCAATAGTGTTATCTCTGTCAGGTCTGCGGATATTGTCAACAAACGGGAGGTTAAGAACCTTCGGATGCTGTCTTAAGAACCAAATGTCAGCCTTGTTGCCTGCAAGACGGGTACAGTGAATTCTTGACTGCTGACCTGCGCCGACACCGATAGCCTGACCGCCCTTTGCATAGCAAACAGAGTTTGACTGTGTATATTTGAGTGTGATAAGAGCAATAAGAAGATCACGCTTAGCCTCTTCCGTAAGCTCTTTGTTCTCTGTAACAATGTTCTGCATAAGCATAGCTTCGTCAATTTTAAGCTCGTTTCTGCCCTGCTCAAAAGTTACACCGAATACATCCTTATGCTCAATCGGAGCAGGAACATAGTTCGGGTCGATTTTTACAATGTTATATGTGCCTCTGCGCTTTGTCTTAAGCACTTCAAGAGCCTCTTCTGTATAATCCGGAGCGATAATACCGTCAGAAACTTCTCTCTGCAAAAGTTTAGCGGTCTGAACATCGCAAGTATCGGAAAGTGCAACCCAGTCACCGTATGATGACATTCTGTCTGCACCTCTTGCTGCCGCATATGCAGAGGCGATTGGTGAAAGCTCCAAATCGTCAACAAAATAAATTTTCTTTAATGTATCCGAAAGCTCGGTAGCTACCGCAGCACCCGCAGGGCTTACATGCTTGAAAGACGCAGCTGACGGCAAGCCTGTTGCCGCCTTAAGCTCACGCACAAGCTGCCATGAGTTGAATGCATCAAGAAAATTAATGTAACCCGGTTTGCCGTTGAGTACCTCAACAGGAAGTTCGCCCTCGTTCATATAAATTCTTGAAGGCTTCTGATTAGGGTTACAACCGTATTTAAGTGCAAGTTCCTTCATTGGAGTTCATCCTTTCATAATCAGATTATTTATTCTTATTAATAATTCTTGACTCTGCCGTATCTGAAGCAATGTCAATGTAGCGAACAAAAAGTGATACCTTGTTGTCCTCGTCAAGTGCATTCCATACTTTTTCAGCAAAAGTATCAATGTCATCGTTGCCAATCTCTACAAGTGTAGGCTCCCCCTCAAAACTTGGGAGTGGAGTGCCGTCACCCATATAAGTGTGAATATATCTGCCAAGGCCCTGTAAAGGTGTGGAATACATAAATGTATATCTCTGACAGCTGTCAGGAATACCGTCTGCACTCTTAAGGATTGACATAGCATATTCCATAACACCGCCGCTGCACTTTACAATACCTGAAATACGAGGTGTGTAGTTAGGGCCGTCAGGCTCAAACTCTCTTGTGCGGAGTGACTCTTCAAAGGTTTCGCCCTCGTTCATAAGCTCATAAATTGTATCTGTCTGGTCACCGTTTGTAACGATTGTCTTGTTGTCAAGTTTTCTGACAGGTGAGTAAATGATAAGTGACGGATCAATAAGCTTTGATTCGTCAAAAGCCTGTGTCTTTATGCCGTCCTCGGTTTCAACGAAAATTCTGTTTCTGCTGTTTTCGCTTCTGCCCATAATAAAGTAAGCAATTACAGCCTTTGTGCCGTCAGCACTTCTGCCTATAACAATTCCTCTGCCCGGATAAGTAACAGAAGAGATTTCTTTTTCAAGTGAAATTGGTTTCATTGTTTACCTCCGAATTATTCGGCAATTACTGTAACATTGCCGTTTACCTTTATTTTATCTTCGCAGAAAAGCGAAACAGCCTTAGGAAGAATTTTCCATTCCGCCTGTTCCATAACTCTTTTCTGTAAAATTTCGGGTGTGTCGCCGTTTTGAATTTCAACAGCTTTCTGAATGATGATAGGACCGCCGTCACATACCTCATTTACAAAATGTGCTGTTGCACCTGTCACCTTTACTCCCCTTGCAAGAGCCTGCTCGTGAACCTTAAGTCCGTAAAAGCCCTCGCCGCAGAAAGACGGAATAAGTGACGGATGAATATTTATAATTCTGTTTTCAAACGCTCTGATTACACCTGTACCGAGGATTGTCATAAATCCCGCAAGCACAACCAAATCCGCATTTTTTGACTTTAAAAGCTCGGTTAATGCCTTATCGTATTCGTCAAGGCTTGCATAATCCTTTCTGCGGATTATGTCGGTAGCAATATTGTGATTCTTGGCTCTCTCAAGTGCATAAGCATTCGGATTTGAAGAAATAACGCAGGTGATTTTACCGCCCTTTATCTCCCCTCTTTCCGATGCATCTATAAGAGCCTGTAAATTAGTACCGCCACCGGATACAAGAACAACAATATTTTTCATTATTCAATTACAACTCCGTCATTGCCCTCTACTACTTCACCGATGATTACAGCATCCTCACCGTTTGCCTTGAGAACCTCAATAGCCTTATCCGCATCGTTTTTGTCAACTGCAACGAGCATACCTACACCCATATTGAATGTATTAAACATATCGTGCTCTGAAATACCGCCGACTCTCTGAATAAGGTCAAAGATCGGAAGAACAGGAACTGCGCTCTTGTTAATCTTAGCAGAAAGACCGTCATTTAACATACGGGGAATATTCTCGTAGAAACCGCCGCCTGTAATGTGAGATACAGCCTTTACTTCAACTTCTTTCATAAGAGCAAAGAGTGGTTTTACATATATTTTTGTAGGAGTGAGGAGAGTTTCGCCTAAAGTTTTGTCAAGCTCAGGGTATGTATTATTGATTGTGTTTTCGTTAATATCAAAAACTTTTCTTACAAGTGAAAAACCGTTTGAGTGAACGCCCGAAGAACGGAGTGCAACCAAAACATCGCCTGCCTTGAGCTTAGAGCCGTCAATCATCTTTGGCTTGTCTGCAAGGCCTACGCAGAAACCTGCAACATCGTATTCGTCAACAGGCATAAGACCCGGATGCTCGGCTGTTTCGCCGCCGATAAGTGCACATTCTGACATAACACAGCCGTCTGCAACACCCTTAACGATTTCCGCAACCTTTTCAGGATAGTTCTTTCCGATTGCAATATAGTCAAGGAAGAATAACGGCTTTGCACCGCAGCAAATTACATCGTTTACACACATTGCAACTGCATCAATACCGATAGTATCGTGCTTATCCATAAGAAAAGCAAGTTTGATTTTTGTACCTACTCCGTCAGTACCGCTGACAAGTACAGGCTCTGTCATACCGCTTACATTTGGGGCAAAAAGACCGCCAAAACCGCCGATACCCGAAACAACGCCGTCAATTTTTGTGCGTGCAACATGCTGTTTCATAAGTTCAACCGACTTATAACCTGCTGTTACATCAACACCTGCTGCCTTGTAGCTCTCTGAAAAACTCTTCATCTTCAATCACTCCAGATTATTTTTTATTAATTTTCTTTGCGAATTTATCAACAAATATAGTTCTCGGAATTTCCGCAGGATACTCTCCTGTAAAGCAACCGTTGCAAAATCCGACATCTGCACCCTCGGCAATTTGATTAAGACCCGAAACGCTGAGATAGCCGAGCGAATCCGCACCGATTTTATTGCATATCTCTTCTTGTGAAAACCTATTTGCAATAAGCGACTCCTTGTTGTGAATATCCATACCGAAATAGCACGGACATACAAAAGGCGGAGAGCTTATAAGCATATGAACCTCTTTTGCACCTGCGTCACGCAAAAGTTTTACAATATGATTTGCGGTTTCGCCGCGCACAATAGAGTCGTCAACAATAATAATTCTCTTTCCGCTTACATTTGCCTTAAGGGCAGTAAGTCTTGTTTTGAGAAGTCTTTTCTTTTTATCTTTTCCCGTACCTACGGTTCTGCCAATGTATTTATTCTTAACAAAACCTGTACCGTACGGAATACCCGACGCCTTAGCATAGCCTTGTGCGGCAATAATTCCCGAATCGGGAACGCCGCATACCATATCGGCATCAATCGGATGTTCATTATAAAGCAGTTCACCTGCCTTAAATCTCGCATTATGAACACTTACACCGTCAATAACACTGTCGGGACGGGCAACATAAACATATTCAAAAATACACATAGATGTATTATATGCCTTAATTCTCGACTTGTAACTGTGAAAACCCGTTTCATCAATTACAACCATTTCTCCGGGCTCAACATCACGCAAAAATTCACCGCCAAGACTGTCAATTACACAGCTCTCGGAAGTAATAATATAGCTGTTGTTAAGTTTTCCGATGCAAAGCGGACGGAAGCCGTTTTTATCACGAAAACCGATAAGTCTTGACGGACCGCAAAGGACTGCGGAATATGCGCCCTCAAGTTTATCCATAGCAAACAAAACCGCTGTTTCAAGGTCGTCCGTGGTACAGCGTTCGGTTGCGATTACATAAGACATAATCTCAACATTTGAGTTAGACTGAAAGATTGCGCCGCCATGCTCAAGCTGTTGGCGAATTTCGGCAAAATTAGTAATCGCACCGTTGCTTGCAATAGCAAGCGAACCGGCAATATATCTCATAACAAGGGGCTGATTTGCCGCTCTGTCAAGGCTTTCGTGCGCACTGTAACGCACATGACCGACTGCAATGTTTCCGTCGCCGAGTTTATCTATAGCCTTATCGTTAAAGACCTCTGACACCATACCGAATTCTTTTACGGTAGTAAAATTTTCATTGTTATTTACAGTAATGCCTGCACTTACCTGTCCCCTGTGTTGAAGTCCGTACAAAGCCTCACGGGTAAGGGATGCAATATTGAAATCATCACTGCTGTCTTTATAAACGCCGAACACGCCGCATTCATCGTTTACCTTGTCTTTGTCATATATATCAACATACTTAATCAAAGTTCTGCCACCTTAAGCTGCATAGCCTCATCCTTTTTGGCTACGCCCTCTTCCATATCTGCTTTCATTTTCTCGAGCTTTTCTGCAAGTGTATCGTCAGAAAGAGCGAGCATTTCGATTGCAAGAATTGCAGCATTCGCAGCGCCGTCAACAGCAACTGTAGCTACAGGAATACCTGTCGGCATCATAACTGTTGCAAGTAAAGCATCCATACCGTCAAAAGCGGCTGATTTGCAAGGAATACCGATTACAGGCAAAGTTGTTTTTGCCGCAAGCACACCTGCAAGGTGAGCAGCCATACCTGCTGCTGCAATGATTACTCCAAAGCCGTTTTTCTTTGCGCTGCCTGAAAATTCAATAGCAGCATCAGGAGTTCTGTGAGCACTCATAACATGCACTTCATATGGAACACCAAATTCCTTAAGCTTTGTGACAGCCTTTGAAACTACAGGGAAATCACTGTCAGAACCCATAATAATAGCAACCTTTTTCATCATTACACTCCTTAACTTTTAACGGCACCGTAAAAACGGTGGCAAAATTGTTTAGACAAAGTTTCTGCAAAGGCAAAAATTCATTGCCCTAAAATCACTTTAATTACCATTATATAAAAAATCAGAATAAAATGCAATATGTGACAGGAATTATTTTGAAATTCATAAGCTAATTTACAGTTTAAACGCAGTTTTGATTAAAAATTTTATAATTGACACAGAAGTCGATGTTTTTTAAACTTTCACAACAAACAATGCGCTAAACCATAAATTAACGGGCAGCAGATATATTTACCTGCTGCCCGAGTTGAACTCTGAATTTTCAATTAACTGCTAATCTTTTTCCGGTGCTTTCATATTCGGAAACAGAAATTCCATTTTCTCATCGTCAAAATGATAATCTATATACTGTATAAAAGCGTTATCCGTTTTTGGGTGTTCTGCCCTGTCCTGCCATCTGTAAACCGCCGCACAAGACATAAATGCATTAAATACCATAAATATTATGAGTACCGCCGTCATTACTCCGCCTGCACGCTTTGGAATTTTCTCAATAAGTCTTGCCATCCACGGATAAACAAAGCGTACCCATACAAGTCCCAGAAAGCCCCAGATAAGCGCATACATAAGGTTTGTTCGTCCGTTAAAATTCAGCGGAGTATCGCTGTAATCCCATGATACCGTACCAAAAACAGTTTCCTGAAACCATGAGCAAAAATACTCAAAACTTGCACCAACCACTGCGCTGATTACAAAAATAAGCGTATCGTTAAGTTTATACAGCTTATAAAGCACAACAGTCAAAAAGCACGCTCCGCCGCCGTAAACGGGAATGAACGGTCCGTACACAAGTCCCACTCTCACCTGAAAATTACCGTCAATCATAAACGCCCACAAAGTTTCAAGTATCGTGCCAAAAAACGAGCCTATCACAAACAGATAAAACAACTTTGTAAAACAAAGTCCGAACGCAAAAGGTCGTTCTTCTTTATTCTCAAAAACAGCCGTATATTCGGTCATATTTTTATCCTTGACCTCGCCCACTTTATCTGAAATCATACCGAGATAAACGCTTGTTTTAAGGTCAGGAAATGCATTTGCAAGTCTTCTTCTTAAAATATTTTCCGTAAAAAGTCTGTTACAGTTTTCGCCTATAAGTTTTATTTTTTCCTCGTCTGCATCATCTCCGAGCAATTCTTCAATATTGCTTAAATATTTTATTCTGCGTTTTAATCTTATAACCGTAATCACAGAAAAAATATAGTCAAGCAAAATTATTGCAAGCAGAGCAAACAAAATTATATAGCTGACTGTAGTCGGAATAAGCATAACAAGTGCGTCGGATACGGGCATAAATACTTTTATAAAACCAAATCCGAAAAGTCCTGCCAACAATGCATAAGGCAAAGATATATAACTGCCGATGCTAAGTTTTGACTGCGAATAATCCCATACTTTAAATCCGAGGATTTTTTCAAACAAAAATCCCGAAAGAACTATTACGGCGGTTGTAAGTGCAATCGAAGCAGCAAGCAAAAGCCACGGATAATTTGCAAGCGGAGTCAAAACCACTCTGCAAATAACAGCCGTAAGTCCGTACATAGGGAAAAACGGAGAAGTCAGAAAGCCGTTATTTTTAAACCTTTTATATACCGCAAGGTTTCGTATAACATTACCGACCCAGCCTAAAAACGAAAATATAACAAATGTCCAAAGAATAAGAACCATTAATTCACTTCCTATAAAAAAGCACCTAAGGGTGCAGATAAAAACTGCACCCTTATGCCATATTTTGATTTAGAATTATACTGTATTACTTCTTTGCAGGCTCATCTTTCCAGATTTCCTTAATTGCGGCAACATTTCCTGCAATTGACTGGAGCTCCGACGGAATAATAATCTTTGTAGCCTTACCGTCAGCTGCTTTTGCAAACGCCTCGAGAGATTTAAGCTGAATGATTCTGTCTGTAGGAGCAGCCTCATTGAGCATACGAAGAGCGTCGGCATTAGCTCTCTGTACTGTAAGAATAGCCTCTGCCTCACCGGCAGCCTCTCTGATTTTCTGTTCCTTAACAGCGTCAGCTTTTAGAATAGCAGACTCTTTAAGACCTTCCGCAATAAGAATCTGACTGCGCTTTTCACCTTCGGCGTCAAGAATCTTAGCTCTTCTTTCACGCTCTGCCTTCATCTGCTTTTCCATTGCGTCCTGAATTTCACGAGGCGGAAGAATGTTCTTAAGCTCAACACGCTTTACTCTGATACCCCATGCGTCTGTAGCCTCATCAAGGATAATTCTGATTTTATCGTTGATAGTGTCACGGGAAGTAAGTGTGCTGTCGAGTTCGAGTTCACCGATTATGTTACGAAGTGTGGTTGCTGTAAGATTTTCAATAGCGTTAAGCGGACGCTCAACACCGTAGCTGTAAAGCTTAGGGTCTGTAATTTCAAAATAAACTACGGTATCAATCTGCATAGTAACATTATCTCTTGTGATAACAGGCTGAGGCGGGAAGTCAACTACCTGCTCTTTTAAAGATACTTTTCTTGAAACTTTGTCGATAAAAGGAATTTTTACATGCAAGCCCGTACCCCAAGTTGAGTGATAAGCACCGAGTCTTTCAACTACATAAGCGTGCGCCTGCGGTACGATTTTAACATTGCTGATTATAGCAATTAAAATGATTAATAAAATAATTGCAATTACAATTAACGGTCCCATTCTGATTTCTCCATTCAATAATTATTCTCCCTGCCAAGGTTCAACTATCATTTTTACACCCTCAATGGCAAGGATTTTGACTTTGTCGTCTTTCTTTACAGGTGTAGGATTTTTCAGCTTTGCGGTCCAGACTTCACCGCTCACCTTTACCTGACCCACTGCTTCCAAAGTGTCAATATCGGTAAGCATTACACCTGTTTGCCCAATAAATCTGTCGGAATTTGTTTTTACCTCCTTATGACCTTTTTTATACTTATCCACAAGCGGTTTTGTAGCAATGAGCGTACCGCAGGTAACTACGATAAACACTATAACCTGAACAAGCACAGACGAAGTAATAAGAGAGGATACGGCAGCGCAAAGTGCACCTACGACAAACCATATTGAAACAAGCTGATTTGTTGCGGCTTCGCCCACAGCCATAACCACTGCAATACCAATCCAGACAAAAGGCATATACTCTTCCATATTCACATCTCCTTTCACAACAACATTCTACCATAAGAACAATATACAGTCAATTATTTTTTCAAATTATACTATAATTTTTAAAATATTTTTAACATTTAGGTTACTATATTATTAAAATATTTTTATTTGCGAAATTTTATGTGTGTTTATTTATAATATTTTCTCCATATCGGCAATTTTTTAAATATGAAAATTCAGCCTTAATTACTGTTAAATTAAAACATAATTAACCGCAAAAGCAATACATATCGGAATATTTTTTCGGTTATTATAAAATTTCTCTACACATTTATATTTTTATATGATATAATTAAATAAATTAAACTGAAATTAGGTGAAACTATGGCTTTTGATACATTTGACGAGGGTATTGTCCCGGGCGGAATGAGGAGCAAATACGAAATTCGTATTCTTATATGCTATCTTTTAAATTCAATTAAAGAACCCGTCAGCAAAGAAATTATTGTTGACTCAATATGTGAGGAAAGCCTTGCAAATTACTTTGAAACAAGTTCATGCTTTGACGATCTTATTGAAAAAGGAAATATAATTGAAGAAGGCTCCGACGGAGATATAAAGACATATACCGTCAGCGAAAACGGAGTTATGATTGCAAATCAGCTCGACACCATACTTGCCTACACCGTAAAAGAAAAAGCGTATGACTGCGCAATAAACCTGCTTGCGCAAAAGAAAAAAGAGCGTGAAAACAGCGTAGAAATCGTTAAAACCGATATGGGTTACAATGTAAACTGCAAAATTTCGGGCGGAAATCTTGATTTGCTGAGTTTTTCGATTTTTGCTCCGGATATGCCGCAGGCACAAATAATCAAAAAGAATTTTTACGAAAACCCAACAACTTTTTATAAAGTAATCCTCGCCATGCTCACACAAAACAAAGAAAGCGTAGGCGAAGCACTCGAAAGTCTTTTATGATTATAAAAGCAATTGATAAGATTAATATTAAGAAACAAGATACCGACTTGCAATTTTAATGCGAGTCGGTATTTTGTTATATCGATTATTCTATAAAAAGCACTTAAAATATAATGAAATCAAGCGATTAAAATATTTTTATTTTGAAATATTTTTTCAACTCGGTAACATCTCTTACAACAATAATGCCGTCTTTGTTTAAATCAGCCATTTTTAAGCCCTTATAATCAAATGAGCCGTTTTCTTTGAAAATAAAAACATTAAGTGCAGAAAAAAGCCTTGCTAATTGATTTTGCAAGGCTTTTGGATAAAATAAAATAAACAGAAATTGATTTAAAAAAATAAATTTAATCCAAGCATCAGCGTTACTCCGGGCACTCCGCCAAATGCGGCACAACACACCGACACAAGGCTTACAGGCAGGTACACACCTGTAAAAGAGCCTGTCAGATTTACCGCAATCAGCGTTAAAATTCCTATAGCCATTGAAAGCAGACTTCTTTTAAACGGATGTCTGCTTTTACTTATGTAATGAGCAAATGCAAACAGCAAAAATGCACCGAAAAACATTAATCCTATTCCCCACAAAGGCATAATTAACAGCTCCTTTAGCATAAACAATACTGTAAAACAGAGTCTTTTATATATGTAGGATAAATTGGTTTTGCTCTAAATGTTAGACAAAATAATTTAAAAATTTAGGTCAAACCTTTTTAAAGGTCGACCAAACTTTTATAATTAATTTGCAAATCAATTTGCTAAACCATAAAAAGAAAAATAGACCGCAGGACTAACCTACGGTCTATAATTATGTTTGAAATTTTAAAAATATTACAAGCTTAATCAGAAACTTTTTCCGACAAAATAAGCAAGTACATTAAGTGCAATTACGATAATTACGAAAATTGCTGCAAAAAACTTTGTAAAACGAGCAAGCTTTGCATCAATCGAGCGAGCCTTATTTTTTGAGAAATAAGAGTCAGCAGCACCGGAAACAACGCCGATACCCTGCTGGTTGCCCTGCTGAAGAATAATTACGATGATAATTGCAATGGCTGCTACGATAAGCACTGAACCAAGAACAATACCCCAAACGCCCATATTATACCGTTCCTTTCTGTAATATAAATGTATAATAAGTTCCAAATACAAAAACTAACTAATTTATATTAACATAAAATTATAGATTTTGCAAGATTTTTTTGAAAAAATTTAAATTTTTTCGGTATATTTCCAAAAGTGAAATATACAGTTAAATCAGCGTAAGCTGTTCGTCGGTTGAATCTTCATTTGCAGGCATAGCGCCGAGAGTAGGAAGTGTTTTCGTTCTGTATCTCTGCGGCTTTGCAAATGTTCCCTCAACATACTCCGAAATTTCAAACAGTCTGTGACCTTTTTTGAGTTTCATAACCGCCACGCCCTGTGTCGAACGGGTTGTTTTCAGATTAATTGCACCCGAATGAATAAGCAACATTCTGCCTGATGACGCTTTCAACAAAAATTCTTTATCCTCTGTAAAGAATACCATTCCCGCAAGCGGTGATTTATCGGAATAAGCGCCCGTTAGTTTTTTGCGGTTTGTCTTTGTTTGATAAGCCTCAAGCGGAACTTTAGCGAGCTTGCCGTTTTCAAAAGCAAACAGCAGCATTCCCTTGTAATCCTTTGTGGCTACCATATACACTGCGTTTTCGCCCTCGTCCATACCCAACTTTGCCGGTACATACTCGCCGAGAGCGCTTGCCTTTGTATCGGTGAAATCCGCCGCCTTTGCTTTGTAAACCTGACATTTGTCGGTAAAGAACAGCAATTCACCGTTATTTGAAAATTCGCAGGTCTGGGCAATCTCATCGCCGTCCTTGAGCTTATGGTTGCTGCTCATTCTAAGCGACTGCGGAGTAATCTTCTTGAAATAGCCTTCCTTTGTAAAGAAAAGATTTACGGGGTAATCAGGAACATCGTCCTTTTCCTCCGTATAACTTACGATATCTTCGTAAATTATAATGCTCTTTCGTGGCTGACCGTATTTTTCGGCAATCTCTTTGAGCTCCTTTACAATTATGGTTTTAATTCTTGTCTTGCTCTTGAGAATTTCGTCAAGTTCGGCAATTTCCTTTTCAAGTGCCTCAATTTCTGCCGTACGCTTTAAAATATATTCACGGTTCAGATGACGAAGTTTTATTTCTGCAACATACTCTGCCTGAACCTCGTCAATACCAAATCCGATCATAAGGTTTGGTACAACCTCTGCCTCTTCGTCTGTTTCTCTTACAATTTTAACCGCTTTGTCAATATCAAGCAAAATAGCCTCAAGGCCCTTTAAAAGGTGGAGTTTTTCGGCTTTTTTGTTTCTGTCAAAATATGTTCTTCGTCTTACACATTCAATTCTGAATGCAATCCATTCTTCAAGCAAAGCCTTAACACCGAGCACCCTCGGCACTCCGCCGATAAGTACATTAAAGTTGCAGGAGAATGAATCTTCAAGCGTTGTAAAACGGTAAAGTTTTGCCATAAGTCGGTCGGGATCAACACCGCGCTTAAGGTCAATTGTTATCTTAAGACCGTCAATACCCGTTTCATCTCGAACATCGGCAATATCCTTTATTTTTCCTGCTTTTACAAGGTCAATAATCTTTTCAATAATAACTTCACAAGTGGTTGTGCTCGGAATTGAAAGTACATCAATACAGTTTGCCGATTTATCGTACTGGTACCTTGCCCTTAGTTTTATTCCGCCCTTACCCGTTTCATAAACCTGTCTTAAGGCGTTTTCGTCATAAATAATCTGACAGCCGCCGATAAAATCAGGTGCAGGCAATGTCTGCATAACATCGTGGTTCGGGTCACGAATAAGCGCCGCCGTGGTTTCGCAAATTTCCTTCAAATTGAAAGAACAGATATTTGACGCCATACCTACCGCAATACCTGTGTTTGTATTTACAAGTACAGACGGAAAAGCAACCGGCAAAAGTGACGGCTCTTTCATTGTATTATCGTAGTTATCAACAAAGTCTACGGTATCTTTATCTATATCACGAAAAAGCTCGTTACAGATTTTGTCAAGTTTTGCCTCTGTATATCTTGATGCCGCCCATGCCATATCACGGCTGTAGAATTTACCGAAGTTACCTTTTGAATCCACATAAGGATGTAAAAGTGCTTCGTAGCCTCTCGAAAGTCGCACCATAGTGTCATAAATCGCCGAATCGCCGTGCGGATTAAGTTTCATAGTTGCACCGACAATATTAGCGGATTTTGTTCTTGCACCGTTTAAAAGTCCCATTTTATACATTGTATAAAGCAGCTTTCTGTGCGACGGTTTAAATCCGTCAATCTCCGGAATAGCACGGGAAAGAATAACGCTCATTGCGTAAGGCATATAGTTTTCTCTGATTGTAGAGTCAATGTTCTGTTCTACAACTTCACCCGCACCGTTGATAACACCGTGTGTTTTTCCCGTTGCGGCAGGCTGTGTTCTTCTTCTTTTTGCCATAAATTCGCACCTCCCGTCAGCTTACATCAAGATTGTCAATGTACTCATTACCGTGAGCCACAATGTAATCTTTTCTGCCCTGAAGATTGTCACCGAGCAGAATATCAAAAATTTCCGCTGTTTTTTCAGCGTCTGTCGGCATAACCTTTATAAGTCTGCGAGTAGCAGGATTCATAGTTGTAAGGTTCATCATATCAGGCTCGTTTTCACCAAGACCTTTTGAACGCTGAATTGTGAACTTCTCTTTGCCGATTTCCGCAATAAACTTATCTTTCTCCGCCTCGTCATACGCAAAATACACATCATTTTTAGCTGTAATCTCATAAAGCGGTGATTCCGCAATAAAGACTTTTCCCTCGTTTATTAGCGTAGGAGTAAGTCTGTACAGCATTGTCAAAAGCAATGTTCTGATCTGAAATCCGTCAACATCGGCATCGGTACAGAGAATAACTTTATTCCAACGCAGTGCGTTAAGGTCAAATTCGCTCAAGTTTTTATTGGCCTTTGACTTTACCTCAACACCGCAACCGAGCACTCTAAGCAAATCCGTAATTATTTCGCTCTTAAAAATTTTGTCATAATCAGCCTTAAGGCAGTTAAGTATTTTACCTCTGATTGGCATAATCGCCTGAAAATCAGGGTTTCTTGCCTGCTTACAAGCACCGAGAGCAGAGTCGCCCTCTACTATAAAAAGCTCTCTTTCCTCGGCATTTTTGCTGCGGCAGTCAACAAACTTAGCTACACGGTTTGTCATATCAAGACTGCCCGAAAGCTTTTTCTTTATGTTAAGTCTTGTTTTTTCGGCATTCTCTCTGCTACGCTTGTTTACAAGCACCTGCTGTGCGATTTTGTCTGCCTCAAGCGGATTTTCGATAAAATAAACTTCAAGGCTCTGCTTTAAGAAAGCAGTCATTGCGTCCTGAATACCCTTGTTGGTAACTGACTTTTTAGTCTGGTTTTCATACGAAGATACGCTCGAAAACGAAGAAATTACACACACAAGGCAGTCTTCAATATCATCAAATTTTATCTTGCTTTCCGATTTATTGTATTTATTATTTGTCTTTAAGTAATTGTCTATCTGATAAAGAAAAGCAGTTCTCACCGCTTTATCCGGAGCACCGCCGTGCTCAAGCCAGCTTGAGTTGTGGTAATACTCGGTAAGTCTTGTCTGATTTGAAAAAGCAACCGCAACATCAATTTTACATTTATATTCAGGCTTATCGTCACGGTCACGGGTTTTTACCTCCGTTGTCCAATGCTGAACCGAAGTAAAACCGTTTTCGCCGATGACCTCCGCAACATGATCCTCAATACCGTTTACATAGCAATAAGTTGTGGTGTCAAAGCTCTTACCGTTCTGATTTCTGAACACAAATTCAACGCCCGCATTGACAATAGCCTGTCTTTTCATTATGTCAAGAAAATATTCAGGCTGAATGTCTATATCGGTAAATACCTCAAGGTCAGGTTTCCAACGGATTTTTGTACCTGTATCTTTTTTATTGTACGGCTCTTTTTTTAAGCCGCCGACATTCTCGCCCTTTTCAAAATGCAAAGTATAGCGGGTACCGCCACGGCGAATATCAACATCCATATATTCGGAGCTATACTGTGTTGAGCAAAGTCCGAGACCGTTCATACCGAGTGAAAACTCATAGTTTTCTCCCTCGTTGTTGTTATATTTACCGCCTGCATACATTTCGCAGAATACAAGTTTCCAGTTAAACTCATTTTCTTTTTCGTTAAAGTCAACGGGAATACCTCTGCCGTGGTCTTCTACCTCGATAGAACCGTCGGAAAACCTTGTTACGGTAATTTTTTTGCCGTAGCCCTCTCTTGCCTCGTCAATAGAGTTAGAAAGAATTTCAAAAACTGAATGTTGACAGCCGTCAATACCGTCAGAGCCAAAAATAACCGCCGGTCTTTTTCGCACTCTGTCTGCGCCTTTAAGGGCAGAAATACTTGAATCACCGTATTCAACTGCTTTGGTTTTAGCCATTTAATCAATCCTCATTTATCGCCACGGAGCTTTTTGATTTTGTCACGCAGATATGCGGCGTGTTCAAATTCAAGCAGCTTTGCGGCAGCTTTCATTTCCTTAGTAAGGCTCTCGATAAGCTGTTGCTTTTGAGCCTTGTTCAGCTTTTTAGCCGATTTAAATTCATCATCTGTATGTGTAGAAATTTCAAGAATTTCACTGACTTTTTTAACAATAGTGGTTGGCGTAATGCCGTGTTCCTTGTTGTATGCCTGCTGAATTTTTCTTCTGCGTTCGGTTTCGGTAATCGCCTTGCGCATAGAATCGGTTACACTGTCGGCATACATTATTACAGTGCCCTCGCTGTTTCGTGCGGCACGACCGCAAATCTGGATAAGTGAACGCTCACTGCGCAAAAAACCCTCTTTGTCGGCGTCAAGCACGGCAACCAGCGATACTTCCGGAATATCAAGACCTTCTCGCAAAAGGTTGATTCCGACAAGCACATCAAATTCGCCGAGGCGCAAATCTCTGACAATTTCCATACGCTCTACGGTGTCTATATCGTGGTGCATATAGCGCACCTTGATACCCATTGTTTCAAGGTATGCTGTCAAATCCTCCGCCATTTTCTTGGTAAGAGTGGTAATAAGCACTCTCTGCTTTTTGCTCACCCTTATATTAATTTCAGAAACCAAATCATCAAGCTGTCCCTCGGTAGGTCTTACCGAAATTTCAGGGTCAAGAAGTCCTGTAGGTCTGATAATCTGCTCTGCTATTGTCTGTGATTTTTCAAGTTCAAGGTCGCCCGGAGTTGCACTTACAAACACAACCTGATTTATTCTGTCGTAAAATTCGTCAAAATTAAGCGGTCTGTTGTCAAATGCAGACGGCAGGCGGAAACCGTAATCAATAAGATTTTTCTTTCGTGCATGGTCGCCTGCGTACATTCCTCTTACCTGCGGCAAAGTGACATGCGACTCATCAACAAACAACAGAAAATCCTTGGGAAAATAGTCAAGCAAAGTAAACGGCGAAGAACCGGGTTTTCTGCCCGACAAAATTCTAGAATAGTTCTCAATACCCGTACAAAATCCGATTTCCTGCAGCATCTCCATATCATAGCGTGTGCGCTGTTCAATTCTCTGTGCCTCAAGCAATTTTCCGTTCTCACGAAAATACGCAAGTCTTTCTTCAAGTTCACGGTCAATTTCTTTGAGTGCGGTTGCCATTTTATCCTTAGAAACAATGTAGTGTGACGCAGGATAAATTGCCGCATGACGCAAAACCGCCTTTAGTTCTCCCGTAAGTGGGTTAATCTCGGATATACGGTCAATTTCATCGCCGAAAAATTCTACTCTTATTATAGAATCGTTAGATGCGGCAGGAAAAATTTCGACCACATCTCCCCTTACTCTGAACTTATTTCTTATAAAATTAACATCGTTGCGCTCATATTGCAGTTCAACGAGTTTTTTCACAAGGTCATCTCGGCTTTTTTCCATACCGGGGCGTAAAGATATTACCATATTTCGGTAATCAATAGGGTCGCCCAAGCTGTAAATACAGGAAACCGAAGCAACTATAATTACATCTCGTCTTTCAGAAAGCGCAAGAGTAGCGCTGTGCCTGAGTTTGTCTATTTCATCATTTACAGCGCTGTCCTTTTCTATATAAGTATCCGTGTTGGCAATGTATGCCTCCGGCTGATAGTAATCGTAATAAGACACAAAGTATTCTACCGCATTGTCGGGGAAAAACTCCTTAAACTCGCTGCAAAGCTGTGCCGCAAGAGTTTTGTTGTGCGCAAGCACCAGGGTAGGTCTTTGCGTTCTTTCTATTATATTAGCCATAGTAAATGTTTTACCCGAACCCGTTACGCCGAGCAAAGTCTGCTCTCTGTTGCCCGATTCAATGCTGTTTACAAGCTCATCAATTGCAGCAGGTTGGTCACCCGTAGGCTTATATTTAGATTTCAGTTTAAATTCCATAAAATCAAACCTTATTACAATAAAAAAATACTTCCCGACATTTCACTTTCACGCAGGGAAACATAGTCAAACTCCGTCACAATATAATGGTCAACAAGGTTTACTCCTATGCTGTCAAGAGTTCGTCTTATGATTTTTGTAGAAGTCAGATCGCTTTGCGAGGGCAATGCCGAGCCGCTCGGATGATTGTGTCCTAAAAAAGCGGTCTTTGCGTTGTGCCTTAGCGCAAGGTCAACGATTTTCCTAAGCGGAACATCCGACGAACTTAGCGAACCTTTGGCAATAATGTCAAAGAAAATCATTCTGCCCTTTGCATCTCCGAGCATAAGCGCAACTGCCTCGTTTGTTCTGCCTATAAACTTATTTATAAACATTTCTCCGAGATGTTCAAGCTCGATGACATTATGATTTTCCGTTTTTGATTCTTTATACACTCTCGAAAACTCGGGAAGCATTTTCAGAAAAACCGCACAAGACTGCGAAAGTGAAAATTCACGCATAAGCTCGTCAACAGGTGCATCGCACACACCCGCAACGGTTAAATACCTGTCGAGCAAACGGTGTGCAAGCGCATTTGTATCTTTTCTGGGAATGGCATAGAAAAGGCACATTTCAAGCACCTCGTGCGGCTCAAAGCCGTCAAATCCGTTTTCAAGAAACTTTTTGCGAACACGGTCACGGTGTCCTGTATGCTCATTTGCCACGCCATTCACCTCCGATTATTTTTAAATTAAAATTATTCCTTTACGCCGTACTGCTCATAGTAAGCGTCAATGGCAGTCTTGAGCTTGTCGTCAATAATGACTTTGCCCTTGTATTCCTTATTGTAAAGGTGCTCAACAACCTCTGCCATGGTAACGATTGCGGTTGTTTTCAAGCCGTATTTCTCTTCAATTTCAGAAAGCGCACTCTTTGTGCCCTTACCTCTCTCCATTCTGTCAACAGATACAACAAGACCGATAGGGTCAACATTGCCCTGCGCCTTGATAATCGGGAGAGTTTCCTCGATAGAAGTACCGGCTGTAGTAACATCTTCGATAATAACTACCTTGTCGCCGTCATTTATAGGACTGCCGAGTAAAATACCCTTATCGCCGTGGTCCTTAACCTCTTTACGGTTTGAGCAGTAGCGAATATCTGTATCGTACTTTTCGCTGATTGCAACAGTAGCCGCAACAGAAAGCGGAATACCCTTGTATGCAGGTCCGAAGAGAACATCAAAATCAAGACCGAATTTCTCTTTGATAGCCTCCGCATAGTAGCCGCCAAGCTTTCTAAGCTGTGCGCCTGTTCTGTAAAAGCCTGTGTTTACAAAGAAAGGTGTCTTTCTGCCGCTTTTTGTTACGAAATCGCCAAATTTAAGCACCTGGCAATCAACCATAAATTCAATAAATTCCTTTTTATAAGCGTCCATAGTAAAATCCTCCGATAAAAATACATAATTTAACATTTAACATCATACCACATATGTTCGGTTTTGTAAATGATAAAACGAAAATTTAACCGTTATTTAACCGTTAAAAAAATCCCTATATAAATTGTATAGAGAATTTTTACGAAAATCCGTGTTTAATATATAATTAAATTAAACTGACTTTTAAGCAATATATCAACAAAAATATTAAAAAAGTTTTACAATCGGTACTGTTTTTTAATAAATCAAGGGCATTATTATTTTCAACAAATTAATAAAAAAAACGGCATAAAAACTATAAAAATGCACTTGCATTATTTTTACTTTCGGTGTACAATATTTGCTGTAATAATATTTTGCAAAATATTATATTTTGAATGAGGGAGAAAAAATGAAAGAAAAAAGAACACCAAATTCACGCACAAGCGTGCGATTTAAATCGTTAGGTCTTGCAAAAAAAGTCAAAAGCAAAAAAGGCTTTACATTGGTAGAACTCGTAGTGGTAATTGCAATACTTGCAATACTCAGTGCAATAGCCATTCCAGTGGTTGCGGCAACCACAAGGTCATCTGTTGTAAGCAAGGCAAAAACCAACGCAAGCACCATAGAATATGCCTTTAAAGAAGCCGATTCGGCTGTTGCGGGTGCAGATAACACAAAATATATCCATGCAAGCACAAATACTATACAAATTTCTGAAGTTATAGCCGCTAATAAACTTGAGCATATTATTCAGCCCGAACATCTTTTTGGCACACCGTATTATCCTGTTATCTGTAAAAGCAAGGTGTATTTTGCAGTTGATTCAAATAATGACGGCAAATTTGATGCAAACGACAAAACCATTGACGGTACAAAATTACCCGATGAGGCTATTGCTCTTTACGACCAAACAAAAGGGTGTATAATAGACGGAAATATTACAACGCTAAATCTTTCAAACAGAAAAAATTAATGGCACTTTTAACAATTTAACGCAGTAAAGTTTGTGCAATGTTATAAAAATGCGTTTTATTAACTTTTTTTGGTAAAAATATATTGCAAGACTTGCAAAAATGTTATATAATAAACTTGTTTCAAGGGAACGGTAACGCAAAATCATATCAGCAAAAGCTGTTACAGTTTCCGCAAAACGGCTCACAAATTATTATTAAAAAGAGAGGTAAAAACAATGAACGAAATTCAGGCAGTAAAAACTGCAAAAATCGAAGAAGTTAAGAAGAACAGCAAAAAAGGCTTTACACTCGTAGAGCTCGTAGTAGTTATTGCAATCCTTGCAGTACTCGCAGCTATCGCTATTCCGGTTGTATCATCAACAATCGCATCTTCACAGAGAAGTGCTGCTCTTTCAGACGCACAGACACTTGAGCTTGCTCTTAAAGAAGCTCACGCTCAGATTATTGCTAAAGATACATCTGTTTATCAGGCAAGTGCAACAGTAAAAGATGTTGTTGATAAGAAGTCACTCCAGAGCATCGGTCTTGGCACTGCTGCTGATACACGCACAATTGGCGGTACACAATATACTCTTTCTTGGGATGCAAATGATGATAAATGCTATTGGTTGGATAGTAGCGGTAAAAACCTCGATAGTTCAATCACTCCTGGTGGTTCAAGTCAAGCAGCTATTCTTACCTCTGATGGTGTTTCAGGTTTATTCTGATTTTGATAACAAATACGCAATCTCGGTTTTGCTGATGACCGACAACATACAAGCAAAAGGCTCGCCGAGTGCGAGCCTTTTGAAATGTATATAGGTTTTTCGGTGTATTAAACTCAATTTTTGTGTATTGTTAATAACTTTTAGGGGATATGCCCTGATTTGCCCTGTTTGATTATAAAATTATTTTAATTTATTCTTTAAAGTAATTTTATAATCAAATCAGTTTAAAATTTTTTAACGGTTTTGATAAGCTTAAACAAGCATAAAATTTCAGGTGGTGTATTAAATATGAATTATGTACTGGTGCAGATTGCCAAAAGATACCTTTGCATAACAGCCTGCGAAACTGTAGGCGAGGCAGCTGCTAACGGCACTGCAAATAAAGGTAACAGTAAAAAACAGGCTGACCCTAACGAAAAGAAAGCCTACTCTTTCTCCTCCCCTCTTATTATTCCTGTTGACAAGGCTGTATTAAAAGACAAAAGCTCCGTATGGGAAGACCCTGCTTTACTCGCCCGCCTTGTAAAAGACGGACTAAGCACAATGAACCACAGTGAGGTTCGTGATGTTATTCTTATGGTAGAAAGCTACGACCTTACCTGTCAGGAGTATCAGCATATCAGAGGTGCCAAAAGAATAATTGAAGGACTTGCAATTGACAGAATCAGAGATTTTGTCGGCGAGGCGGTTTCCGACTTCTCGGTAATCTACAAGGATTACTCTACATACAAAACAAAGGAAGTAAACGAAGAAATTACTTCTAAGGCTTTTGCAATGCCAAAGGCACTTGCGGATGACCTTGTAGCAGGTTTTAAGTCTTTCTCTCTTAATCTTATCCAGATTATTCCGTCAGAGGCGGCAATGATTTATGCTGCTCAAAAGACAATCTACAGCTTTAACAAAACCGTAGCTCTCATCAGTATGGACTATTCGGCAGTCAGAGTTTTTATCGCCAAAAACGGTGTGCCTCTCTACTGTCACGAATTTACATCCCCTGTAGATGAAATTTTACAGGTAATTGAAGAAGACAGAGATTTAAGCACGGCTGCCGCTATTGATTACCTGCGTACCGCCGGATACGGATTTAAAAATGAATGCAGAAATGCGTCTTCAAAAAGAAAGATTGACGATATTGCAGAAAACCTTATAGATGATATCGTCCGCAATGTTCGCCTTGTTACAATGTCGCTCAACATCAGCATTGACCAGATATTCTTAAGTGACTTCTTGGCTTACATTCCTCACATCCGCAACTATTTTGTAGGTTTTGGACTTGCAGGCGAGGTTATGCTTGTATCTGATACATTCAATACAGGCTCTGTAGTTCCGGAACCGTCACTTAAGGCAAGAGATGACTTCTACAAAAACGGTTCATACTTCCTTATGAATGAACTTATGAACTGCGGTACAGTATTTGAGAACAACCTTATTTACGGACTAAAGGCTCAACAGGCTAAAACACTTGATGACAGTGCAAAGGCTGCAAAAGTCGGTTGTGTCGGTCTTGGCATACTCTGTGTTGCGGGACTTGCTTTCTTTGGTTTCTACTTTGGCAGAAGCGTTGTAGATGATATGATTTATAACAATACAAAGTACGACTATGCAAAAACTCTTATTCAACAGAGAGATGACATTACCCAGTCTTTGGCAAATCAGTCACAGGATGCCGAGCTTTTACCGAGAACACAGCTTTATTGTGAAGATGTAATTAATCAGCTTGACACACAGGTTGTTAAGAAAATGAAAAGCTTTGGCAGTTACAATATTACTCATACTACTGACGGTGATGAAAGCTACTCTATTCCGATCAGCGGTACAATCAAAGACTTCCCTGCCTTTATTGATTTACAGAACAGCATCAAAGAGGACGGATATTTTATAATGAATGAAACCTTCTCGGTTTCAGATGATCCGGATTCAGGTCTTTATCAGCTTTCTGCACAAATTACAACAGACAAAACAACTGTTGAAGCAAGAAACGCTGCTAATGAATCAACCAATAACAGCAATGCTGAAAATTAAGGGAGGGAAAAATAATGAAGAAAAATAAAATTCCGGGTTCAATTATCGCCTTTTTAGTACTTCTCATTGTTTTTGTAATTATATTGGTTGCACTTGTAGTACCAACTATTACAAAGCTTCCAAAATACAATGAAGATCATGCTACAATTTCAGCTCAAATTGCCGACTGCGACGATGTACTTGCAAATCAGACAAGTGTCGAAGCCAAAATTGACGAAATGACTCAGCAGTACAACGAGAATCAAGAAGCACTTTATATTGACGCAAAATCATCTGTTGAGGATTTACAGTCTATCTTTGCTGACCTCGGCATTGATATGTCATCACTTAACCGTGGTGAAAGTATTCAGGATGACCAGGGCAGAACATCAAAGGGCGGTGTTCCGCTTTTTAAAACAAATCTTTCTTTCAGCTACAACGGCTCAGAAGAGAACACACTCAAACTTGTTCATTACCTTGAACAGGAATCAAAGGGTTGTTACTTTATTAATTCACTCATAATGTCACCAATGGAAGACAGCAGTGATTACTCGACCTCATTCGATGTAACATTGTACTATTTTGACTCAACAAAGCAGGTTGCAACTACTGCACCAACAGAACCAACTACATAATTATAAGGACTTTACTATGGCTAATTTACTTCCAATCGACTTTTCACAAATTTCAACCTATATAACTCTCGCAGTAATTTTAATACTGTCAGTTGTACTCTGTATGCTCGCATACAGGCTTATGAATGTCGTGCCTGCAAAATGGCTGTGCGACTATGATGAAGAGCCGGACGAAAGTCTTTTTGGCACAAGGTATATTTTCAAACAAAGCGGAATTTACACTTCCGCTTTGTTTGCTATATTTAACTTAGGCATCTTTGCGTTTTTCGGCTATTCTTATTACACGATTTTCTTTTTATTAATTTCGATTACAATGCTCCTCATAGCTATGAGTGACTTTAAATATACAATTATTCCCGACCAATTCACAATTGCACTTGCAGTGCTTTGTGTTGCGCTTGCAATAACCGACCTTTTCACGCAGCAAATCTTTATTAAAGAATGGTGGAGTATTCCGCTTGGTGCTGTATGCGGCGGCGGTTCGCTTATGCTTATAAATTTATTTTCTATTGTAATTCTCAAAAAGAACGGAATGGGCTTCGGCGATGTAAAACTTATGCTTGCACTTGGTGCTTGCCTTGGGTTTCCTATGGTATTTTCAGGACTTTTAATCGCCGTATTTATAGCTTTCCTTTATATAATATTTTTGCTTTTCAAAAAAATATTTTCAAAAAACGAAGTTTCAAGCTATTTCCCCTTTGGCCCGTTTCTCTGCATCGGTTCACTTTGCAACTTGTTCTTAGTCAATGTAATTAACTACGGTTTAGACCTTTACTTCGGTCTTTTCAGCCTTAGCTATTAATCTTGTCAATTCCCGTGAAAGGATGATCATATATGAAAAACTCTGTTTTTAACTTGAGTGACTATCTCGTTAAAAGCGGTACAGTAAGTTTAAAAACATTAAAGCGTGTTGAAATGCTTTATATGGAAGACAATACTCTTACTCTTGAACAAGCGTTGATAAAAGAAGGCGTTGTCACAGAGGAGCAGATTTATGACCTTATGGCAAAGAAAATGCATTTGCCGCTTGTTGACCTTACTTCCTACTACATATCAGACGATGTAGCCCAGCTCATTCCGGAGCAGATGATGGAAGACCTCGGCGTTATGCCGCTTACGATTGAAGGCAATTATCTCTTGATTGCCATGACAAATCCGCTTGATTATAAAGCAATTTATACTCTCAACAACTATACAAAAAGAAAAATAAAAACCGCTATATGTACTCCTACACAACTTAAAATCAAACTTGACGAAATTTTCAGTGTGTCGGACAAAGAAGCGGTAATAGACGAGGCTCAGGAATTTGTTCAGAGCCAGATGAAAAAAACTGAGGACACAGTATCCACCGAAGATCAAGAGGATATTGAAGATCAGCCTATCATTAAATTTGTAAACAATATGATAGCCGAGGCTGTAAGACAGCGTGTATCCGATATTCACCTTGAGCCTCAGGAAAAGAAATTGGTAATTCGTTTCCGTATTGACGGTAAACTTATTAAATATATGGACTCAAGCAAGGAGCTTGCTCCCTCTGTAACGAGCCGTATTAAATTTATCAGCGGTATGAACATTGCGGAAAAAAGAATTCCGCAGGACGGTAGAATTCACTATAATATCAATAATCAAAAAATTGATATGCGTGTATCTTCTCTTCCTTGTGTTTATGGCGAAAAAATCGTAATCAGAATTACAACCGCACTCGGTATGAAGCTTGATAAAAAGAACATCGGTTTTCTCCCCGAAAACCTTGAGAAATTCGACCAGCTTTTGACATCAAGCCGTGGTATCATTCTTCTTTCGGGTGCAACAGGTTCAGGTAAGTCAACCACACTTTACGCTGCTCTTTCATCTCTTAACACCGAAGACAAAAACATTGTAACAGTTGAAAACCCTGTCGAAATGGTTTTGCCGGGTGCTACACAGGTTAATATCAATGAAAAAGCAGGACTTACATTTGCAAGCGTTCTTCGTTCTATCCTCCGTCAGGACCCTGATATTATTATGATCGGTGAGATTCGTGACCAGGAAACCGCAGATATCGCAGCAAGAGCCGCTATCACAGGTCACCTTGTACTTTCAACAATCCATACATATAACGCAGCCAGCTCGGTTGTCCGACTTATTGATATGGGTGTTGAACCTTATATGGTATCTTCTTCTATGCTCGGCGTTATTGCCCAAAAGCTTGTAAGAAGACTTTGCCCGGAGTGTAAGCAAGCATATGATGCAACAGATGACGAGCTTAGACTTCTCGGACTCCCTATCACCAAACAGCTCACACTTTACAAACCGGGTCAGTGCCCTGCTTGTAACAACATAGGTTATAAGGGAAGAATTGCCGTTCACGAGGTTATGCCTGTTTCAAGATCTATTAAAAATGCCATTCATCTCGGTAAAACCACAGATGAAATTGACACAATAGCAAGAGAAGAGGGTATGATTTCACTTCGTGATAACCTTAAAAAGCTGTTGTATGACGGTATTATATCATTTGATACATTCATTGACACTGTATCAGAAATCTATCAGGAAGATTAAGGAGTAAGTTTTATGGAATTTGAAGAGATGGTCAGATTTGCCGTTGAAAACGGTGCGTCTGATATTCACCTTGCGAGCAATAACTTGCCTTCTTACCGTAAAAACGGTAAAATTATGAACTACAAAGGCACAGAGATTCTTGACGAGGACACAGTTATGAAGTATATTGACGAGGTTCTTGAGCCTGCCGATTACCTTAAGTTCTGCAACACAGGCGATATCGACTCGGCTTATCAGTTTGGAAACCTCGCACGATTCAGAGTTAATGCATTCAAGCAGCGCCACGGTGCGACGCTTGTAATGCGTGTAATCAAATTGAATCCTCCAAAACTCGGCGATTTAAATTTGCCGCGGTCTATTGCAAAAATTCTTAACCTGCAGGAAGGTCTTGTACTTGTAACAGGTCCTACCGGTAGCGGTAAGTCAACAACACTTGCAGCTCTTATCAATGAAATTAACCATCGAGAAGAACTGCACATTATCACAATTGAAGACCCTGTTGAGTATATGCACTCCCCTGCAAAATGTATTATTAACCAGAGAGAAGTCGGCCAAGACAGTGAAACTTACTCGTCAGCACTTAAATCGGCACTTCGTGAAGACCCTGATATTATCCTCATGGGTGAGATTCGTGACCTTGAGTCAATGTCAATCGCTCTTCGTGCAGCAGAAACAGGCCACCTTGTTTTTTCAACACTTCATACAGAGAGTGCCGCAAAAACAATCGACCGTCTTATAGATATGTTCCCTGTTGAAAGGCAGAAACAGGCACTCAACCAGCTTTCAACCACACTTAAGGCAGTAATTTCACAGCGTTTGCTTCCAAGATCAGACCGTCCGGGTCGTATCGGCGCTTTTGAAATTATGTTTGTTAATTCTGCTATCGCTAACCTTATCCGTGAAGATAAGATTCCGCAGATTGAACAGATGATTTCTTTGAACCAGCAGACAGGTATGATTACAAGAAAGTTAAGTATCGAAAACCTCCTCAAAAGAGGACTTATTTCAAAAGAAACTGCCGACAAGTACAGTTACGATGTGGCTGATAACGCAATACTTACAGGCGGCAACAATTCTCCGCAGCCGAGCGTACCGGGAATACCACAGCAACCACCACAGCAGTTGACCGCTCCAATGCCACAGTATTCTAATCTCCCGCAAAACAGCACAAACGCTTATCTTAACAGGAGGTAAAAATAATGGAATTTTCTTATGTAGCAGTAAACGAAAAAAATCGTAAATATCGTAACCGTATGACAGCAAACACCAAGGAAGAGGTTAAGCGAAAGCTTGAACAGCGTGGTCTTATCGCTATTTCCATTAATGAAGTAAAAAAAGGTTCGCAGGAAGATATTCCGATCTGGCAGCGTGATCTTGGCGGTTCAAAAGATGTGCATACATTAAAAATCAGTAACAAGCGACTTCTTACATTTATGCACCAGATGGCATTGATGATTCGTTCGGGTATTTCGCTTTCGGTTGCAATGGCCGTAATGTGTGACACTGAAAAAGATAAGAATATGTTGAGAATTTTACAGGAAATAACCGCAAACCTCTACAACGGTATTACTCTTTCGCAGTCGCTAAGCTCATTTAAAACTTTCCCAACTGTTTATGTAAACATTATTCAAACAGGTGAGGCAAACGGTCGACTTGATGAAGCATTTGATAAGTGCGTTAGTCTTCTCAAAAAGGAAATCACACTTAAGAACAAGATCAAGGGTGCAATGATTTACCCTATCTTCCTCCTCATTCTTACAATCGGACTTATCATAGTAATGAGTGTAGTTGTACTTCCGTCATTTAAAGGATTGTTTGAAAGTTTTGACTCCGAACTTCCGATA
The DNA here is from genome assembly GCF_015553695.1 of Ruminococcus sp. BSD2780120874_150323_B10. Lineage (NCBI taxonomy): Bacteria > Bacillati > Bacillota > Clostridia > Eubacteriales > Oscillospiraceae > Ruminococcus > Ruminococcus sp. BSD2780120874_150323_B10. The sequence continues at coordinate 103,063 of NZ_JADNHD010000007.1, read as the reverse complement.
ATGACGCAGATTACAATGGGTATTTCAGATGTACTTATTCATTACGGCTGGCTCATTATTCTTATTATCGTTGCAATTGTAGTTACAATCAGAATTCTTTACAAAAAGAACTATTCATTCTGTATGTGGTGGTCAACATTCCAGCTTAAAATCCCGATTATCGGCGAAGTTTTAAGACTTAACCAGCTTACAAGATTTGCAAATATGATGGCAACACTTACTTCTTCCGGTGTAAACATTCTTTACGCACTTGAACTTTCAAGAGATGTAGTAGGCAACAAATTTATGTCCGACTGTCTTAACCAGGTAATTGAAGATGTAAGAATCGGTACACCGATCAATATTTCCCTTTCAAGATACCCAAAAGCTTTCGATCCGCTCTTTGTATCAATGATAAGAGTCGGTGAGGAAAGCGGTATGCTCAGCGATTCCCTTAACAAAATGGCAGATATGTACGAAGAACAGGCAACCGACGCTACACAGCGTATGACAGATGCAATGACACCTGCAATGACAATCATTATCGCCGGTATCGTAGGTTTCGTTGTAATTTCTATCGTACAGGCAATGTTCGGTATGTATTCAGTTATTAACTAATTGTATTTCAATAATCGAAAGGAGTTTTTTTTATGAAGAAATTCACTACAAAGAAGAGAAAGATTAACAGCAAAAAGGGTTTTTCTATGGTGCTTGCCATTGCCTTGGTTGCAGTCCTTTTCTTAACAACAACCTCTTTTTTATCTATTGCAATGCTCCAGCAAAAAGAAACCGGTACATCAATGAATTCTCGTCAGGCATATGTTTCCTCAAAAAGTGCTCTTGATATAGCTGAGGATTTCTTGAATGACGGCAAGCTTAACTTACCTACAAATATCGATGATTCAAAATATTATGTTTTCTACTATGATGCATCCGGTAATGTTCAGGTAAAGGATTTTTCAAATGCATCTGACGCACAGAATTTTATTGATAGCACAGACTTTACAGTTATTGGCAACGCTTATGTTAAAATAACAAAGACTTCAGACACTGAATATACTATTACAGCTGTAGGTTCAGAAAGCAAGTACAACAACACAAACGGTGGCAACACAGGTGATATTTCAGCTAAATTTGAAGTTACCCAGCATTGGGAAAAGAAAGAAGTAAGCACATCACTCAGAATGTCTGAAAAGAAATTTTCTACTCCACCTGCCGCAAGTAGCACAGGTTTCCTTACGCTCGGTGACCAGACAGCTTTCTCTCTTTTAAGATCTCAAATTAAATCTACTTTAAATGAAGAAAGAGATTTCCGTACAATTCAAGGTATGGAAGATAAAGGCGGTTTGGCATATATTCTTCGTAATGAAGCAGAAAAAACACCAATTTCATCATTTTTCCCACTTGTTTTTGATAAGGCAGTAAAAATCACAAGTAGCTCAGGAAGCCGTTGCAGAGCTATTGCATATAACAACGGTATCTATCTTCTTGGTAATTATTCAGGTACTGATGTAAAATCAAGTACAGGTGTAGACTTACAGGATATTTGTTACTATCCTAATTCTGATGCATCATATGGCTGTACTTTGGAGTGCAAATTTCTTGTAATCGGCGGTAATATGGCTTGTAAAACCTCAGCCGGTCAAAAAGGTGCTGCTGTAAAATATGCTGGTAGTGACTTTGCTACAGACAAAGGTGTAGTAATTTACTTTACCAAGGATAATATTATATGTAAAAATCCTAACTATAAAGAGGCAGCCGTATATAATAAAGGATACTATTTTTTACCTATTGACAACGAAACTATAAATCAAACAGGTATTGATTTATTTGATCCGCAAACGCCAAATAAACTTAAGAAAATCACAGATTTAAGTACTGACAGCCACTATAAAAATCTCAACGGTATTGACAAATATAGTTCCTTGCTCGATTCAAATGGTAATCTCAAAAATATGCACTCAGCATATGAAGAAAAAACTGACTCTGGCAAAAAAACTGTATGTTTTCTTGAGAAAAACGGAACTTTCAAGACAAAAGATAATCCACTTGTATGTACAAATATTCCTAAAAGCAACTACTATACAGGTTGGGAGGATTATTATACTTATTGTGCACCATCTGCAATGCCTACAGCGTCAAACAAAAGCTATATAGACCTGTATGCCGGCACAGAGTTCAATTATCTTTGGTATAATGTTAATCAAATGGATTTAAATTCAAATGTTAATATTAATATTAGAAGCCGTAGTGTCGTTTTAAGTATTGGACCTGAACAGGGAGAGGAATTATACTATAACCGAAACAAGATGTATCCTTATAACTTTAATCAAACCAATCTTCCTACAAGTGATTTTGCTACTGATAGTGGCACTAAAAAAACCACTATTACCTCTTCAGGAGCAAATAAAATCAAGCAAAATGATGCTACAGCTTCATTCAATGTAATGCCATACTGGGGTGAAAGCTCATTTACACTGACAGTAATCAATGACTTTACTGTAGAAACAGCAAACGGAACCACTTACACAGTAAAGGCAGGCAAATACACAGATATACCGCAAGAAGGACTTAATCTTTTCGACGATAACGCAAAAGACTACTTTGATAGCCACTCAACAGAACAGGAAGATTCTGATTCTTCAGGTATTGACTGGGTACAAAGCGGAACTATAAACACTTCCGTTGCCGACAGCAAGCTTAATCAGAGCAGTTCTGTAATTAAGTTTGAAGCTTCAAACGGCGGCACTCTTAAAAACGGTGCATACACAGCAAAAGCAATTTACTGTGACTTTGGCAATACAGTCAAGGGAAACAACGCTACACTCAAGGGCGATGCTATTTCAATAGGTGCAAATAAATTGGATGGCAGTGGTGCTAATAATGGTTTGTTCATTAATACCTACGGTGGCTATTCAGACTCAATATGTGAGCTTATTACAAAAACTACTATAACAAAAACTGACGGTACAACCGAAATTCAGACTAATAAAACACCTAAAGACGGATCTTTGCTCCATATCACCCGTGATACTGAACTTGTGCTTGATGACGGACTGACATATTCACTTAATGAAGGCTACTACTACTTCCCTGAGGAAAAGTCAGACTTCAACATCTTAAGCAGTGCTTTCTGGCAGAAATGGACTGCAACAAATCCTTACTACTATGCAAAGGAAATAAACAAAGACGACACTATAAGCTACAGCATTCACAACGATTTAAAAACAGACAAAGTAAGCTTTGAAGGGAAGTATTTCTAAATGAAGAGGAAAAAACCGATATTGAAAAAACACTTTAAAAGTAAAAAAGGCTTTTCTCTTCTTGAACTTATTTGCGCAATTATGATCATGGCAATAGCCGTTTCGGCTACTGCCACCGGTCTTGCAATCAGCTATGAATCAATTACCAAAAACAGCCTTATGAACAAGGCTTCGGCAAAAGCTCAGATGTATTGTGACATTGTTATGACATATGTTGAAAAGACACCTTCTCACAATCCAACATCAGTATGGGATTCAAGCTTAGACTTATCTAAAAACAAGCTTTTTGCCAATCAGCCAAATACAGGTCTGAAATTTGACTCAATAATTCAAACAAGTATTAATGATGATGTAAACGCTCTTGACAATTCAATGACTGCTAAGCAGTATGATACAGCGTCAATCGGCTCAAGAGATTTTGACATATCTGAAATGGCATATGTTGTTGAATTTCAAGGTAAATATGTAAATAGCGAAGGCAAGGAAATGGTATCTTACAAGATAACAACCTATGTTGACTATGGCACAAACGGAACAACAACCTGCGAGGGTGTTGTTACCAAGCCGGAATTTGCAGAGTAAGGAGGATATGCAATGAAAACCAAAAATATCAAAAAATATCTCTCCAAACGCTCTATAAAGGCAAAAGCAGGTGCTACGCTTGTTGAGCTTGTAGCAGTTGTTTGTATCCTTGCTATTATGTCTACAACCTGTATAAGCGGTATGTTTGCTATGGCAGATGTAGCTAAACGAGGTTATGATTTATCATACTGTGAACGCACAAGCGATATGATTTCAAAACAGCTTTCTGTTTATGGTAATTCAGGCAGTGATGTTCAGGGATATGTAAATATGCCAACAGTAAGTGCTTACAACGAAACATCAAATCCCGGCGGTTTTATGGATGTAGAAAATCCGTCAGGTGGCTATGGCAATAAAAACGATTATTTCCTCTATGCTGACCCTAATGTAGAATACAGACTAATTCTTGCAAGATTTGACACAACAACAAGCCCTTATCAGTTTAAGACCGTTACTACTATTGATAATGTAAAGTCAATTACTTTTAATGTTCAAAAGCTGAATATGAGTGCAGAACGCAAATATATTCTTCAATATACTGTAACAACAGTTGGCACAAACATCTGGGATCAGGCTACTAAGAAGCGTGTTGAATACACAATGTCGAGCGGTGTTGTTCTTAACAACACAAACAGCTCTACACCTGCTATTTCAGCATTAACACCCGGTAGTAATGACACAATCACAATGAAAAGTCCTTCAACTGTTGCAAGCAGTACATGTATCCGCATTCGTACTTCAAGCAGAAGTGATGTAGATATTACTTAATCTAAACCCAATTTAAAAGGTGCTGTAAAAACAGCATATCAAAAAAGCCGAGATTCACGAAAAAGTGAGTCTCGGTGATTTTTTTCTTATATTCTTGAAATTGTATAAAAATATGAAGAATATTGAATACTTATGGTCTGTGCTTTATACTGCTTTTCTTCCATACCCGGCTGTATTTATTTGCATTGGCAGTTATCTTTGTTTTGTCAAGGTGTTATTTAGATCAATATGACGAAAAACCTCGTTAAATGTATATACCGGATCAGAAATTTCTATTATTTTTTCAATTTCCGGTGATAATTTTAATTGATACGGTGTATAATATACCTTGTTTATATGGTTTTTCATTACAAATAAATTATATCACAAAAATGACTGCATTCCTACCTTTCGGTTAGAATGCAGTCGTTTTTTATCTGGGTTGTTTTTTACAGCTCCATAAATTATGTAGCTATTAACTTAGTTTGTTGTAATAAAAGGACGGATAGCTGCCGCTACTGTAGAAATTGGGTGCGACTGCAAGAACACTCTGCCCGGTCCTGTAATAACTGTATTAAACAAACCCTCTCCGCCGAGGAACATATTCTTAACACCCTTAATACGCTGGATGTCCATTTGACAAGATGCATCCATTGCAGCAAGGTTGCCTGTATCAACAACAATCTGCTGACCGGGTGCAAGGTTATACTGCTTGCAGTAGCCGTCAATCTCAACAAAAGCAGTTCCGTAACCCGATAACTTTTGAAGTATGAAGCCTTCGCCTCCAAAAAAGCCTGCACCCGCTTTTTTATTAAAATGTACAGAGAGGTCAACAGTTGCAGAACTTGCAAGGAAACCCGATTTCTGAACGATTATAGGCATATTAGGCTGAATCTCAAATGGAATGATTGAACCCGGGAAAGATGAAGCAAGAGTAATGAAGCCCGGACCGCCCATAGCTGTGTAGCGGTTCTGCATAATAGACTCTCCCGACATCATTTTGCCGAACATCTTGCCTACGCCGCCGCCTGAAGTTTCCATATTAAGGTTAGGTGACATCCATACCATTCCGCCGCCCTGTGTAATAATTGATTCTCCGTTTTCAAGAGATACCTCCACTATCGGAAGTGAACCTCCCTCAATTTTGTATTGCATAGATAAACCTCCATAAATGTTTATTATCAGCATTATATCATATATCAAATGCAATGTAAATAAAATTTTACATATATACATCAAAAGACTTCCATTTGCAGAAGTCTTTTTTACTTATGTTTATTCACCTGTCAAATGTACAACTGTTGCCGTATGCCCTACTGCTTTTAAAAACTTATCAAAAACATCTGTTGTTTTTATTTTAAGGCTCGATGTATTCACGCATGGGTGACAGCCTACATACTCGCCCTTTAGCACATCTTCGTCAACAAGAAGATTAACGGCATTTTTCTTGTCATTCATAAGTCCCATAACGCTTACAGACCCCGGCAAAATATCAAGGTACTCTTCCATAGCCTCGGCAGACGCAAAAGAAAGTCTTGCCGAATTAATTTGACTTGAAAGTTCCTTTGTTTTAAAAGGCTTGTCCCCCGGCATCATTAAAAGATAAAATTTAGTTTTCTGCCTGTTGCACAAAAACAGATTTTTACAAATAAGTACATCAAGTACCTTGTCAATTTCATTGCACGCCTCCATAGTATCGGCATGGCTGTGATCTGTTCGCAGATACTCTATGCCAAGGCTGTCGAGCAAATCATATACTCTGACTTCCCTGTCAAGTCTTCCCTCAATATTCTGCGGTCTGCCTTTGTATAATTCCACCGCTGTCATCTCCTAACATTTTTACTACTAATATAATAATGGATTACTCTCCCTTTGTCAAAGAAAAACAGAGCGACTGCACAACACAATCGCTCTGTAATTTATTTATCTTTCATATACTGTGTCGTAATCACCATATTCAGGAACATTAAAATACTCAGAGTTTTTATTAAGTGTATAGTCAGCTTTAAGTAAGCCGTACTTTTTGAGTACCTCAATGGTATTTGTATATGACTTCGGTACAAAGTAATACTCAGAATCTGTACTGTTAGTACCGAAAATAAATTTTTTAGCTTTTTCAGGATCATAATTAGTATATTGTAATTGAATTTTGCAGACATAATCCTTAGAATACTTCTCTCTGATATATTTAAGAGAATCAAAGCTGAAAACCGAATCATCGTCATTAGAAGAATCATAATAAATATCATCATTGTAAAGAAGTGCAAACGGATCATACAAAACACCGTTAAGATAAGCAGTGTCAGCCTCAAGGTCTTTTTTAAATGCTGCGTTTATATCATTCATAATACTCTTCTTTGCAGCAATTTCTTTTGGATCTTTTTCTTTTTCATCATATGAATACTCGCCATAGTTTTCTATGGTCGACGAATATACACTGTCCTCGGAATATGTTTTGGTCAAAGCATAAACAGTCACACTGCTTACTTGGAAATCTTCGTTCAGACCGGCATTTGCCACACCAGAGTATTTCATAATATACGGCTTTGATGAAAGCACAGGTTTGGCGGCAGTGTAAATTTGTGTAAATCCAGATGAACTATAACCGTAATCAACATCATATGTATCATCGGTATAATCAATCGGCTCATAACCAAATGTCGCAGCCATTTCAAGCAGATTCTTAGAATAGTATCTTGTCACGGTTCTTCCGCTGTTTAACTTGTAGGCAACGGTAATTATCTCGTCGCTTGCATATTCTCTGAGGGTATTGTAAAGCATACTGCCCCACACACTTGAAAATTTAGCCTTAGAAGTTGTATTCGTCTTTTTCTTGGTGAGAATTTCATTGTGAACATTAATAATAGATTTAATGTCAGCTTCGTCTGTAAAATCGCCCGCACTCTTTGTGTAATATTTCGATATATTCTTGCCGACAGTGCTATACTCTGAACTAATCAAACCCGCACTCTTTACATCTTCTGATTTAGGCACATAATTATTGTAGCCTAACACATCAAGATTAATAAGAACCACACCGACAATTACCACAACAGCAAGACCTGCATAAATCGGAATAGTTCTTACAATCTGCTTTAAGCCTTTGTAGAAAATCATATGAACGATAAGGAATGTCGGCGCACTTGCAAGAATAAAACCAAAAACAAAACCGCCTACGCCATTGCCAAAAACATTTATAGCGCCGAACATAGTTCCGAGAAACATACCTGCAAGGAATGAAACTATAACTTTTATTATATGGCAAGGAATGTAATAAGCAAATGAAGTCTGGGCTCTTTCGGATCTTCTCTTCATAATCAGCAATGTACCCAAAGCAATGCAGACTATACTGAAAATTATCCAATAAATAAGATTGTTGCCAAAGTAAGCAGAAATAGGATTGAGTGCATTTGTTATAAAACTGTCAGAAAAATTACCCGTGTATGAGCCTGTAAAGAAAGCGTCGATATAAGCCCTTACAAAAACCATAGATAACGGATAGCAGGCACAAACCGCAATAAACATAATAACAGTATTAAATGTAGTACCACAGCAAGCAGACAGAAAACCGTATGCGCTTATGCAGGCAAGAGTACCCACAATAAAATTAACATACATATTTGTTACCTGCGGAAGTAAAAGCGTACCCGTACAAACAGACGCAATAGCAATAATGCCCATAAACACAAGCATAGGAATGATAGAGAACAAATAAGCTGCACCGTACTTGGCGAGGAAAAGTCTTGCTCTGCTTATAGGAAGCGAACCGTAAAAATCGACTTTACGCTTGTTGTGCATATACGAGAATATCTGCACAGTATAAATAATAGCAAAAATAAGTGTAAGAAAACCGATAATGGCAGATGAAATAACCTGAAAAACCTGCATTTTTTCGCTTAGAGATATTTTCGGTGAACTTTCAGTTGAAAACAAAGGCGAAAATGAGGTTTGATCTGCCGTAAGCACAAAAACAAGTGTAAAAATTATAACAGTAAATACCGACGCCAAAATCGTATATACCATCAACGAGCCTTTACAGCCTTTCAAATCCCATAGAATAACTGAAAAAATCTGCTTGAGCTTATCTTTAAAGGATACTGTGGATGTCATATCCTGCCGCCCCCATTTCACTAATAAATATTTCCTCCAAAGTAAGAGGTATTGCAGAAACAAAAGCAGGATTGAGTGCCTTAAGCTTTGGCATAAACTCCTCTTCCGTTCCCTTTATTGTAAGATTAAATATATTGCCGTTGCGGGTTATATTAATTGCATTAATACCCTCAAATATATTCGGCTTATACGGCAACTCCGTAAATGCCACCTGTACCTTGCGCAAACCGTGCCTTAAATCGTCAATACCACGCTCAAGCATCATATGTCCCCTATGCATAAGGCAAAGTCTGTCGCACAAATCTTCAAGCTCTCTCAAGTTATGAGAGGCAATTACAACGGTTGTATTATTGTCTGCCACCTTTTCAGCAAGCAGGCTTTTGAGCATATGTCTTACTACAGGGTCAAGACCGTCAAATATTTCGTCAAGGAATAAATATTTCGGACAGGTTGAAAGCGCCAAAATAAGCGCCGCCTGTCTTTGCATACCCTTTGACATATTAATAATAGGTGCGTTTATGTTAATCGGGAAAATCGAACAAAGTCTGTTATATTCCTGTTCGCTCCAATTCGGATAAAGTCGTCTGTAAAGAAAAGCCGTACTCTCTACCGTACTTGTATTGTAAAAATACGGGAAGTCAGGTATAAAAAAGCATTCTCCTTTAGTTACGGGATTATCAAAATGCTGTATGCCGTCAACTTTTACAGTTCCTCCGTCAGGTGCATATACTCCCGCAAGCATACGCAAAAGTGTTGATTTACCGCTGCCGTTACTGCCTACAAGACCTACAACCGCACCGTTTGGAATATTCACGGTCATATTATCTACAGCATTAACCTTGCCGAACCTCTTGGTAAGTCCGCAAATTTCAATCATCAATGCCACCTCCGTTATAAATATTTTCAATAATTCTATTAAGCTCTGCCTTGTCAACGCTCAGTAAATTTGCTATTTTTGTGCTCTGTTTAAAATCATCGAGCGCCATGGCTCTTTCGGCACAATCCTTTGTCAGTTTATCGGATACATAACTTCCCCGTCCGACATTGGATACAATATACCCGTCATTTTCAAGCAATTTATATGCTTTTGCTACGGTATTAGGGTTAATGCCAAGCTCAGATGCAAGACTTCTTACAGGCAACAATTTATCACCCGGCTTCAATACTCCCGCTGATGCAAGACGAATTATATTGGTACAAATTTGTTCATAAATCGGTACTCTTGATGTCAAGTCAATCTGAATCATTATTCTACCTCCAATCTTATAAATTGCACTCATTGGATTTATTGTATTAATTTAAATAGTACATCTTAAATATATACTATTTAATTATTTTTGTCAATACTTTTTATCATTTTAGTAAATTTTATTCGATTGTCATTTTTTATTCTGAATATGTAATCTATTATACAACAATATTATATGTGCAAAAAACACAGAAAAAGAAAAAAGCAAGACAAAGTCTTGCTCTTTTCTATGCTCACAAAAATTAAAAGAAAGAAATAACTATAAACTTTTTCAAAACATATAATTGAAAATTTGTTATAATTTATCTTATGGCTTTATTATAGCACATAATACTTCAAAATCAAGCATATTTTTTAATTTCATTCAAAATCAGCCATTTATATATGTTGTATAAGCTTTGTATGTGATATTTGTGCAGTTTGTACATCAGAAGAAATTTAACTCTTTTAAAAAATAAATCCAGCCGAATAAAGTAAAACACGAAAGCATAGTTGTAAAAACTACGGTACCTGCCGATAATTCATAATCGCTGTCCATTTGCCTTGCCATGGTATAAGAAGACACAGCGCAGGGCGATGCAAAAATTCCGATAAGCGAAACTAAATCAATTCCCCTGAAACCAATCATAATAGCTACGGAAAGACTGATTGCAGGCACAATAATAAGTCTTGCAAAAATAACCGCAATAAGGTTTTTCTTGTATCTTTTTATGCTTGCAAATTCAAAAGATGCTCCGAGTACAATCAACGCAAGCGGTGTTGCCGCCGACGCCATATCAGAAATAACGCTCTCTGCAATTTCAGGTAATTTAATACCGAAAACCGCAAACAAAATACCTGCAACCGAGCCGATAATCAGCGGATTTGTAACTATGCCTTTGAGTATTTTTGTAATTTTTATACTCTCTCCCCTGAATACTTCAAGTGTTATTACAGCCAGAATATTATACATCGGAACAATAACCGTGACAAGCATAGATGTCATACCAAGTCTGCCGCTGCCAAAGATATTACCTACAATCGGCAAACCCATAAGCACAAAATTACTCCTGTAAATCGCCTGGATTAGGGCACCACGACTTTTATTTGATTTTTCAAAAATTAAAGCAAAACCAACCGACAAACCGTAAATAACCGCTACGGCAACAACCGCATACAAAAGAAGTGATGCATTAAAATCTGCCGACAAATCAAAAGCATATATATTGTTAAACATCAAGAACGGAAAGAAAACATTAAAAACGATTTTGTTAAGCACAGGCAAATGAGCCTCTTCAATCACCTTCATTTTTCGCACAGTAAAACCTATAGCAAGCATTATAAACATAGGCAGTACCGCATACAGAGCCACAAAAAAATTAGACATTCTACCATCTCCTCAAAGAAAGCATAGCATATATTTTTTATAAATACAATATAATTTACATATATTGACTTATGATAGCTTTTGTGCTATCATAATCATATACTAAATATACAAAGGTACAATATATGTATAGAATTGAATTTTACGAAAACGCAAACTGTGAATCAGAACTTTGGAATTTTCTTGAAAAACTAAGAAAACAGTCCAAAACAAATAAAGATGCAAGAATACAATATAAACAAATTATTTTTTACATTGAATTACTGCAAAACAACGGTACTAAACTAAATGAAAACATTACCAAACATCTTGACGAAGATATATGGGAGCTTCGCCCGGGTAATAACAGAATTTTTTATTTCTTTGTTAAAAATGATACTTTTGTCTTACTGCATCATTTCAGAAAAAAATCTCAAAAAACTCCTCGTAGGGAAATTGAAAAAGCAAAATCAGAAAGAAATGATTATCTGAACAGAAATAAGGGAGGTAACTCATAATGAAAAGTTGGAATGATTACAAAAACTTTGTTAAAAATGAAGACAGCACCGCAAAACAAGACATAGAAGAAATGGAAGAGCTTGCAGGAATTGTCGGCGCAATTATTGAAAAAAGAAATTCACTGGGTCTAAGCCAGCGTGAGTTAGCTGATATTTGCGGTATTCCTCAATCATCTGTAGCAAGAATCGAAACATTTAAAACCATCCCAAAAATTGATACTTTATTAAAAATTATGCAGCATTTAGGACTTAAGCTGACTGTGTCAGCTGTATAAAATTATAAACATCTTTCCCATTCCATTCACTTAAATATCATTGAAAAAAGCGGTGTAATGTGTTAGAATAGTTTATAATATAAGTGAAAGGTTCTGAAAACTTGAAAAAATGTGATTATTGCGCAAAAGAAATATCCTATTTTGAACAATATTGCAGTGAGGAATGTCACGGCAATGCAAATAAATATTACGAAACTACCGAAAAGTACGGTAAATTGTTCAGCATTATAAATATGATTTGCTTTTTCGGTATTCCTATCGGAATTTTTCTTTTTGCGTTTTTGCGAACTGCCGGAATGATAATTACGGTTGCAAGCTGCGATATTCTCGGCGTAATGCTTATTTTACTTCCGTTTCCCACCGAAAATATGATTTCAAAGTACAAGCTGAAAAAAGCAACGAAAATTACCCGTATTATCGGACTTGCCGTAATCGGCCTCGGATTTATGTTTTTAATCTTTATGTTATTGTTCCCGATTATTTTCCCTGATTAACTGAATATTTATTTTAAAAGCGTCAATAATATTTTTACAATTATAATTAAGGAGGATTATTATGATTGATAAAATTGCCCTGACGCTTTTAATTATAGGCGGACTTAACTGGGGCTGTGTAGGTATTTTTCAGTTTGACCTTGTCGCCTGGATTTGCGGCGGTCAGACAGGAATTATAAGCCGAATTGTTTACATTCTCGTTGCGCTCGCCGCAATTTGGTGTATTTCACTTTTATTCAGAGATACCGACTCCGATACTGCGGTTAATAATGATTCCGTGTAACGCAAAAGGTGGCTGTCCGCTACGAACAGCCACCTTATTTTTATATGTAGTTTTAATTAAAGAGCCTCTACAATTTCCTTTGTATCTCTTGCAATAACAAGTTCTTCGTTAGTAGCAATAAGCTCAACTCTGATTTTTGAGTTTGGAGTTGAAAGTGTGCCTGTAACGCCGCACTTTGCTTTCTTGTTAAATTCCTTGTCCATCTCTACACCAAGGCAAGAAATGTAATCGCAAACAGTTTCACGGAGCTGTGGCTGATTTTCGCCGATACCGGCTGTAAATACAATAGCGTCACAACCGCCGAGTGCAACATAATAAGAACCGATTGTCTTTGCAATCTGATAATAAAGCATCTCGTGTGCGAGGTGTGCTCTGTGGTTGCCCTGCTGTTCTGCAGCGCAAACATCACGGTCATCGGAAGATACACCCGATACACCCAAAAGACCTGATTCCTTATTAAGAATCTTAAGCATTTCTTCTGCAGAAACATTCTCTTTTTCTGCAATAAATGTAATTACGGATGGGTCAAGAGAACCTGAACGAGTACCCATCATAAAGCCACCGAGCGGAGTAAGACCCATTGATGTATCAATTACCTTGCCGCCCTTGATAGCTGTGATTGATGAACCGTTGCCGATGTGACAAGTAATGATTTTTGTATCTTCAATATTCTTGCCCATAAGTTCAGCCATTTTCTGTGATACATAACGGTGAGAAGTACCGTGGAAGCCGTAACGGCGGATACCGTACTTTTCATAGTATTTATATGGAATAGCAAACATATAAGCCTTTTCCGGCATTGTCTGATGGAAAGCGGTATCAAATACTACAACCTGAGGAACATCTTTGCCGAATACCTTTGTACAAGCATTGATACCCTGAATGTGAGCGGGGTTGTGGAGAGGAGCAAGAGGAGCGAGCTCTTCAATCTTCTTGATAACATCGTCTGTTACGAGAACCGACTTATTAAAATAGCTGCCGCCCTGCACTACTCTGTGACCGATTGCGCTAACCTCTGACAAATCCTTGATTGCACCATACTGCGGATCAAGAAGTGCGTCCTTAACAGCCTCAAAAGCCTGTGTATGATTAACCATCTCTGTTTTGCGTTCAATTTTTGTGCCGTCAGGAGCTTTAAAACCGATAAATGCACCCTCCTGACCGATTCTTTCACAGTTTCCTTTTGCAAGTACCTTTTCGCTGTCCATATCAATAAGCTGATATTTAAGTGATGAGCTGCCTGCGTTAATAACGAGAACCTTCATTATTATTCATCCTTTCAACTATATTAGTTGTCCTAAAGCGATTTTTGATATATAATATATCTGAGGACAATTAAAAGTCACTCTGTGAGTGTTACATTATAATGATAAAACTTTTTATAATAGTTTTCAAGTGATTTTTTAATATCTGACAATAATTTTTTGCTTTTTCGAGGTAATGCTATGGCAATCGGCATAATTTGCGAATTTAACCCTTTTCATAACGGACATAAATATTTAATACAAAAGGCAAAAAGCCTTGTAAACGAGCCTGTTGCGGTTGTAATGAGCACAAGCTTTACACAGCGTGGCGAAATCGCAATTACAGACAAATTCACAAGGGCAAAGTCTGCCCTGCTCGGCGGCGCTGACCTTGTAATAGAACTGCCTGTCGCCTATGCCGTATCAAATGCCGAAGTATTTGCAAAAAGCGGAGTTAAAATTCTCTCATCTTTTTCACGACTCACACATCTTGCATTCGGTTGTGAAAACAGTAATATTGAACTTTTGAAACAGACAGCCGACGCACATAAAAATACTGCCGTACAATCGCTTGTGGCAAAGGAAATGCAAAACGGTTCGTATTATCCGAAAGCAATTGAATCTGCCGTGCGTGCAATATACGGCGATAAAACAGCCGAAATCCTTGCCACACCAAACAATGTGCTTGCCGTTGAATATCTTAAAGCATTGCCGAGCAACATATCACCACTGCCAATCCGTCGTGAGGGAGTTGAACACGACAGCGAAAACACTGAAAACGGTTTTGCCTCCGCATCATATATAAGAGAACAATTAAAGCAAGGCAAAAATATTGCGGAGTTTGCTCCTTTTGAACCGACAGAGCTTGCTCTGCCCGATAATTTGGAAACCGCCTTGCTGTATAAATTGCGCTCCATGTCTGTTCATCAGCTTGCCGATTTACCCGATGTAACCGAGGGACTTGAAAACAGAATTTACACGGCAGTGCACGAATATAATTCTGTTAATGAAATATTGTTTGCCGTAAAATCAAAGCGTTACACACTTGCAAGACTACGCAGAATTTTAATATGCGCACTTTTGAATATAACAAAAGAAATTCAAAACACCGAACCGTGCTATGCAAGAGTGCTCGGCTTTACAAATGACGGTGCAAAAATCCTGAAAAGCTGTACTCTCCCCGTTATAACCTCTGTAAAAAAAGGTTTGTCACTCGGAGGCAATACAGAAAAATTACTTAAAACAGAAATTTTCGCAACAGATGTTTTTTCACTCGCTGTAAATCCGCCTAAAAAGTGCGGAGCAGACTTCACAACGCCGATAATAAAAATATAAAATCAGTTACCGCAAAATAAATATCTGCTATAACATGCAAATTTTATTTTGTGGTAATATATATGTATGCAGTTAGTTTAGACTAACTTATATGTTGAAAAGAGGTAATTCTATGACAAAGAAAAAATCAATTATAATGCTCTTATGCGGTATTTTAGGTTGCATATGTTTCGGATGCGGCAACTGTCTTTTATAAAAGAAATGATTAACTTTTCATTATATATCGAATGGCTTTCTTGTTGCTATCGCACTTTTAAAGGCTAATGCCGTTGTGTTCAAGCCGCCAAACAGCGAGCTGTTTGGCTATCGTTAGATTGCATAAACGGAAAGTATTTGTGGGCTTTGCCCACACCCACGACCTTTGAAAAGGTCGACCAAACTTTTATAATTACCTGTCGAAAGAATTTGCTAAACAATAATTTATTATTGTTATGTCAACATTCAGAACAGAACCTTTATTTACCCCATAATGCGTAAGCATTACTTTTTTGCATACTTAATTTTCAAAAAGTAAAAGCACCTGTCTGCTGACAAGTGCTTTCTTTTGGAGCGGATGACGGGGCTCGAACCCGCTACCTCCACCTTGGCAAGGTGGCGCTCTACCAGATGAGCTACATCCGCATTTTTGGTGCCTCCGGACGGAATCGAACCATCGACACGGGGATTTTCAGTCCCCTGCTCTACCGACTGAGCTACAGAGGCAAAAAATTGGCGACCCGGAACGGGTTCGAACCGTCGACCTCTAGCGTGACAGGCTAGCGTTCTAACCAACTGAACTACCGGGCCAAATGTGGTGGGAACAATAGGACTCGAACCTATGACCCTCTGCTTGTAAGGCAGATGCTCTCCCAGCTGAGCTATGCTCCCATTTGGTAATTGTTGCCTTTGTTTCGGTCTGTAAAGACTCAAAAATACATATTAAATTATCAATTTGTTGAGAATAAAAAAGCACTTGACTTACAAGTGTTTTTATTGGAGCGGATGACGGGGCTCGAACCCGCTACCTCCACCTTGGCAAGGTGGCGCTCTACCAGATGAGCTACATCCGCATTTTTTGGTGCCTCCGGACGGAATCGAACCATCGACACGGGGATTTTCAGTCCCCTGCTCTACCGACTGAGCTACAGAGGCAAAATTTGGCGACCCGGAACGGGTTCGAACCGTCGACCTCTAGCGTGACAGGCTAGCGTTCTAACCAACTGAACTACCGGGCCAAATGGTGGGAACAATAGGACTCGAACCTATGACCCTCTGCTTGTAAGGCAGATGCTCTCCCAGCTGAGCTATGCTCCCATTGCCTTTGTCGCTTCGCTTTCGTTTGTCGTATCTCTTAGCGACAGGTATTATAATACACCATATCGGCTCAAATGTCAACACTTTTTTGAATTTTTTTCAAAAAAACTTTACAAAAGCAAAGCAACACGATATTTTACGACAATTTACTCTTTTGACTTTTTGTCTTTGGAAGTGTTATCCTTGGAATTTTTCTCTTTAATAATCTTCTCAAGGTCTTCTTTATTAAAGATATACTTCTTGTTACAGAAATGACAATTAGCCACTACTCTGCCGTTTTCATCAGGCATTGCACGAATTTCATCGTCGCTCATTGTACAGAAAAGTCTTTCGAGTTTTTCTCTTGAACAAGTGCAAACATACTTTACAGGGTACTCGTCAAGCACTTCCACCTCAAAGCCTGCAAGAGCGGTTTTGCATATATCAAGAATACTCATTCCCTTTGCAAGCATAGTTGTAACAGGCTCGAGAGTTTCGAGATTCTTTTCAAGTTTTTCAATTGTATCTTCAAAAGCACCCGGCAAAAGCTGAATAAGCAATCCGCCTGCGAGCATCACTTCGCCGTCCTCTTTATTAATAAGAACGCCAAGCGCACATACTGTGGGAATCTGCTCACTTGTTGCAAAATAATTGGTAATATCCTCGGCAATCTCTCCGCTTACAAGCTCAACCTGACCGATATACGGGTCGCCTGAACCGTAATCACGCATTACATTAAGCACACCGTTTTTACCTACTGCTTTTGAAACATTGATTTTGCCGTTGTTATAGTATTCGGTAGGGCAATTTGCGTTTCCTACATATCCACGAACATTACCCTTACTGTCCGCAACCGCTATTACGGGTCCGAGTTCTCCGTCACCCGATACTCTAAGGTTAATTGATGCGTCTTTCTGCTTGAGCATTGCACCCATCATAGAAGTCGCACACAACAGTCTGCCGAGTGCCGCAGTAGCGCTTCTTGAAAGTCCGTGAATTTTCTGTGCCTTAAAAACAATATCGGACGCATCAATAGCCGATGCCATTACTGCGCCGTCCGATGTTATACATCTTATAATTTTATCCATATTATTCTCCCGTTAACATTCCTTATTGATTGGATTTTTCATTCTTGCCACAAAAACAAGCCTTTGTTCGTCGGCTTTCGGTTCGTCAAAACTCATATCTCCATATACAGCCTCAAGTTCAAAACCCGCATTTACAAGCATTTCCGTCAGTTTTTCTCTTGAATATCCACGCTCCGAAAAGCTCTCGCTTGTTCTATAATAAATGCCGTTTTCTTCTTCAAAAAAGTCAAGGTCAATATCCGTCACGCAGTTTTCCCGTAAAGTATTCTGCCACACGCAAAATACCTTATCGGTTTCATATACAAATGTATTATTTGCAAGCACCTGTTCGTGTTTATAAACGGTATTGACATCAAATACAAACAAACCGTCTTTATCCATAAAGAAAGCTACACGCTCAAAAGCCTTTGTCACATCTTCTTCTTTTGTAATGTGATTTATGCTGTCCAGCGTACAAATACAAGTATCTATAGTGCCGTAAAGGTTAAGATTCTGCATTTTCTGCTTTAAATATAAAATATTAAGCCCTTTTTCGCTCGACTTTTGCATTGCCTCGCTAAGCATTTCCGCACTTGCGTCAATTCCGTAAACATCTATGCCCTTAAGCGCCAACTCCGTAGTAAGACTGCCCGTACCGCAGGCAAGGTCAAGTGTAATGCCAAATTCGTGATTATGCCTTTTCATAAGCTCACAAATGTAGTCGCTTCGCTCTTTGTAGCCGACATTTTGCATTAATACATCATAATAATCGGCAAAAATATTGTAACTCATTTGTTTTCCTCTTTGGCGATTTTATCGAGTACAAGTGTGTAACCGTAGGTATCGTTATCAAAAAGAGCACGCTTTACACGACTGATTGTTGCGGTTGACGCACCCGTTTCTTTTACAATTTCAGAATAAACCTTTTTTTCTGTAAGCATTTTTGCTACAACAAGTCTTTGTGACATAGCCTTAAGTTCAGGACTTGTGCATAAATCTTCAAAAAAGCGATAACACTCCTCTTCGTTTTCAAGAGAAAGAATTGCTTTAAAAAGAAAATCAGTATCACTGTTTTTTAACTTAGAGTTCATAATTTCCGTTCTCCTTTGCAAAACATTGCAAATATTTTTATACACTAAAATTTTAACATACAAAAGTATAAAAGTAAATATCAACAGAAAAATTTTTATAAAAACAAAAAGCTGCCTCAAAAGAGACAGCTTAAAGTTTATACCTGATAAATTATAGGTTAATATTAGCCTAATTCAGCAAAGTACTTAATTGTTCTAACCATCTGGCTTGTGTATGAGTTCTCGTTGTCATACCAAGAAACAACCTGTACCTCATAGAGATCGTCAGCAATCTTTGATACCATTGTCTGTGTAGCATCGAAGAGTGAACCGAATCTCATACCGATTACGTCTGAAGAAACGATTGGATCTTCGTTGTAACCGAATGACTCAGAAGCAGCAGCCTTCATAGCAGCGTTAATGCCCTCAACTGTTACATCCTTACCCTTAACAACAGCTGTAAGAATTGTTGTTGAACCTGTTGGAACAGGAACACGCTGTGCAGAACCGATGAGCTTACCGTTGAGCTCAGGAATAACAAGACCGATAGCCTTAGCAGCGCCTGTTGAGTTAGGAACGATGTTAGCAGCACCTGCTCTTGCTCTTCTGAGGTCACCCTTTCTGTGAGGACCGTCGAGGATCATCTGATCGCCTGTGTAAGCGTGGATTGTTGACATAATACCGCTCTGGATCTCAGCATACTTGTTAAGTGTGTTAGCCATAGGAGCGAGACAGTTTGTTGTACATGAAGCAGCAGAAATGATTGTATCATCAGCTGTAAGTGTACCCTCGTTTACGCTGTAAACGATTGTCTTAAGATCATTGCCTGCAGGAGCAGAAATAACAACCTTCTTAGCGCCGGCATCAATGTGAGCCTGGCTCTTTGCCTTTGATGTGTAGAAACCTGTGCACTCAAGAACTACATCTACGCCGATCTCACCCCATGGGAGTTCAGCAGCGTTAGCCTTAGCATAGATTGTAAGAGTCTTGCCGTCAACTGTGATTGTGTTGTTCTCGTCATCAGCCTCTACTGTGTGAAGGTTCTCACCGATTTTACCGCAGTAACCGCCCTGTGCTGTATCATACTTGAGAAGATCTGCGAGCATTGATGGTTTTGTAAGGTCGTTGATAGCAACTACCTCATAGCCCTCTGCACCAAACATCTGTCTGAATGCAAGACGACCGATACGGCCGAAACCGTTAATTGCAACTTTTACTGACATTTTAAATTCCTCCTAATTTATAAGGTAGTTTAATTATATTACATTTTTTGCTGTTATTCAAGTGTTTGATAAAATTTTAACAAATTTCTTATGAATTTTACATAAAAACGAAAATTTTACAAAATTTCTGCATCTTTTACTGCAATTTGACGAACGCTATTGTCAAATTGTCCTGTGAATGTTTCACTTTTTAATTATTTATTTGCAAAATTGCCATTAATATTCTTGACATTTTTATTAAATTAGGATAAAATACTTATAATACCGTTAGTGCGGTTAAATAGGATTAATGCAAATTTACCTATTTTTTATTAATCAGACTCGTTCAGAGCCGTTATTTATAGATATTTTTTATTTAGTTTTTATAACTTATTAATCGTTATAATATACCTTTGTTGCAAACCACAGCATATAAAAAATATTAAAATTAAATTATTTTTATAAAAATGAAAATTGAATATCTTTACTAACGGCACCGACAAGGCTGTTTGATTGAACTTAAACTTATTATCTAATTAAAAATCAAACAAGGAGGTGTCAGAATGTCGTTATTAGCAATAATATTAATTATTGTTGCGTTGCTTCTCGGTGCGGGCATAGGCATTTTTGCAGGTATAAGCTATCGTAAAAATGTTGCCGAAAAGGAAATCGGAAGTGCAGAAGAAGAGGCAAGAAAAATCGTGTCGGAAGCTATGAAAACAGCCGAAGCCAAAAAGAAAGAGGTCGTTTTAGAAGGCAAGGACGAGGTTCATCGTTTCAGAACCGAGAGCGAAAAAGAAATTGCCGACCGCCGCAAAGAAGTTCAACGCCAGGAAAGACGCATTCAGCAAAAGGAAGAAACCCTCGACAAAAAGCTTGACAACATGGAGCTTAAGGACGAAAAGCTTTCTCGTAAGTTAAAAGACGCTGATGCAAAGCTTGAGGAAATCGAAACACTCAAGAAAAGTCAGTTTGAAATGCTTGAGAAAATTTCCGGCTATACAGCCGAGCAGGCAAAGAGTTACCTGCTTTCACAACTTGAGGACGAGCTTGCTCATGAGAAATCCGTTAAGATTATGGAATATACGGAGCAGCTTAAGGATGAGGCGGACGAAAAAGCAAGAAATATTATTTCTCTTGCAATTCAGCGACTTGCCGCAGAGCAGGTTGCAGAGGCTACAATTTCCGTAGTTCCTCTTCCGAATGACGAAATGAAGGGCAGAATTATCGGTCGTGAGGGCAGAAACATCAGAGCCATTGAAACACTCACAGGTGTTGATCTTATCATTGACGATACACCGGAAGCAATCACTCTTTCAAGCTTTGAGCCTGTAAGAAGAGAAGTTGCAAGGATTGCTCTTGAAAAACTTATTTCAGACGGCAGAATTCATCCGGCAAGAATCGAAGAAATGATTGAAAAAGCAAGACGAGAAGTTGACGCTACAATCAAGCACGACGGCGAAAGAGCAGTGCTTGAGGCAGGCGTACACAACATTCATCCGGAGCTTGTCAGGTTACTCGGCAGACTTCGTTATCGTACCAGCTACGGTCAGAATGTACTTAATCATTCACTTGAAGTTTCATATCTTGCAGGTATGATGGCAAGCGAGCTTGGTATGGATCCGACAATTGCAAAGCGTGCGGGTCTTTTACACGATATCGGTAAGTCAATTGACCACGAGGTCGAAGGAACTCATGTTCAGATCGGTGTAGATTTGGCAAGAAAATACAAAGAACACGATGCGGTTATTCACGCTATTCAGGCTCACCACGGTGATGTTGAGGCAAAGACGGTTGTAGCTTGTCTTGTACAGGCTGCCGACGCACTCTCTGCCGCAAGACCGGGTGCAAGAAGAGAAAATGTAGAAAACTACATCAAGCGTCTTGAAAAGCTTGAAGAAGTTGCATCTTCATTTGAGGGTGTTGAAAGCTCATATGCTATTCAGGCAGGCCGTGAGGTTCGTATTATGGTTAAACCCGAAGTCATAAATGACGAGCGTATGCTTCCGCTTGCAAGAGAAATCTGCAAGAAGATTGAAGAAGAGCTTGAATATCCGGGACAGATTAAGGTTAATATCATAAGAGAGAGCCGAGCTGTCAATTACGCAAAATAATTAAATCAAGAGATACCTTTCGTGGGTATCTCTTTTTTGTTGCGTTGAGTTAAAACGAGTTGAATTATGGTTTAGCAAATTGATTTGCAAATTAATTATAAAAGTTTGGTCGACCTTTTCAAAGGTCGTGGGTGTTGGCAAAGCCCACAAATATTTTCCGTTTACGCAATCTAACGATAGCCAAACAGCGTTGCTGTTTGCGCCTGATAAATTTTTGTATCGGAAGATTTTATGGGCGCTGCCCAAACCCGCAATTTTTGAAAAAATTGAGTAAACTTTTTTGTTCTTTTGCTGATAATTTAGCGTTAGCTAATTTTCAATGCCCGACCGACACTCCGCTAAACCAAACCTTTTTTATTATAACTGTATTAATCTCCCCTATTATGGCAATACTTATTGTAAGAAATTGCTTGGGGGTAATTTTTTGCAGTATGGTAAAGTTGAAATTTGCGGAGTAAACACATCTAAGCTTAAAGTCCTAAGTGAAAAAGAAAAGAAAGCACTGCTCAACACAATAAAGAACGGCAGTGAACAAGAGCGTAAAAAAGCAAGGGACGCAATGATAAACGGCAACCTGCGCCTTGTACTTTCGGTAATTCAGCGCTTTACAAACCGTGGTGAAAATCCCGATGATTTATTTCAAGTCGGTGTAATCGGACTTATCAAAGCAATTGATAATTTCGACCCGTCACTCGATGTGCGTTTCAGCACCTACGGAGTACCTATGATTATCGGCGAGGTACGAAGATACCTGCGAGATAATAACGCTATCAGAGTATCACGCTCAATGCGTGACACCGCCTATAAGGCTATGCAAATCAAAGAACAACTCACCAATAAAGAAAACCGAGAGCCGACAGTTGAAGAAATCGCAAAAATAATGGGAGTGCCAAAACACGATGTTGTGCTTGCACTCGAGGCAATAATTGAACCTGTTTCATTGTACGAGCCTGTTTTTTCGGACGGCAATGACACCATTTATGTTATGGACCAAATTGGTGACAAAAACGACGACACAACCTGGCTTGAAGAAATTGCGGTAAAAGAAGCAATCGCAAACCTTTCCGACCGTGAAAAAAGGATATTGACAATGCGGTTTTTCCGAGGCAAAACTCAAATGGAGGTTGCAAGCGAAATAGGCATTTCACAGGCACAAGTCAGCAGAATAGAAAAAGGCGCACTTGACAGAATAAAGAAAAATATTTTTTAAGCCGTTCAACAAAGATACTCCGCCATCGTTGTAAAGTGGCGGAGTATTACTTAATTATTCTCTTTTTAACACGCAAATCACAAAAAAGTGACCTGAATTTTAATTATTCCAAGCTAAACCATAGCGTTTACATTTTCTTTATTACTAACTTTTTTTACAAAGTTAATAAACAAAACACCGAGTAATGTCAATGAAACCGCACTGATAACATAGAACGAATAAGATATAAAATTATACATAAAATTATTTTCTGACATCATATTATCAAAAATTTCATAATTCTTCAAAGCAAGGCCTATCATATAATTCTCCGAAGCAAGGCCTTTCATAATAATATAATACACAAAGAAGATAATATTTGTAATCAGAAATATTACAGCAAAAAATATTGCACTTTTTCTCGCCTTGACATTGGTTTTAATCTCCTTTAATGATATGTTTGCACAATTTTTTAGTATTACCACAAACATAACAACCGCAAACGATGAATTTATTAAATACGAAAAATCAATGTAGGTTTCACTTAAACATGTCACTGATGCGTTAAGCAAATAATATAAAATATCAAAACCTGTTCTTACGGCAAACAAAATACCGATATTTTTAAACACCTTTTTCGCCATAAATTGTGTATCGGTAACCAATATCACCACATAATTATATGCCAGCAGATACACAAACACAAAAGCCGCATTAAATATTAGCATTGGTATTGCAAATTTGAATCCTCCCATAGCAAGTATTCCTATGCACTTCATCCGCAAAAAGCTATGTTCCTCATTATAAAAAATCAGCGATATTAATTCGAGTGCAACCACAATTATAAAAGGTAAGCATTTTTTCAATTTACTGTTCATATTATTCTCCCTCATTCTTATATTTTTTTATATTTTTTCGTTCAAGCCTAAAGCAAGAAAAATTTTTAATCTCTGCTTTTCTGAATCACGAACGCTCGTCATAACCGGAAACTCGCCAAACATTATCTTCCAATACCCATTGTACCGTACAATTAGAACGATTAGCAATGTAGCGACTGTTATCGGTATTTACCACCCCTGACATAAGAATCAGAGGTGGTTTTGTCAAAATAATAATTTTCTCCCAAAATACCGTTTACATCACATTCAACCCATGCAACTCTGTTGCTGTTATAATAATTAGCCAAATAACTGCCATCTCTGTGCCATGTATGTTTCATATCCCATTTTTCTGTCCAATACACAGGAAATCTCCAACTCGGTTTCATAAAATCTATATAAATTTTATCCGTACCGCAGTTTTCCATTTCATTTTTGTAATTATATGTATTTAAAAATTCATAAATTAATGCTTTGGTTTTCTCCTCATTATCGGGACAATTTTGTATTATAAATGCCCTAATCGATTCAGAATTATATTGAAGATCTTTTTCGGTACCGTACGGTGTTAATTTCCTGTCATGAGAATAATCCTCTATTTCAAATATTCTTTCCTTATTAGGATCATTTGTTCTGTGATAAAGCTCAACACTATATGACAAAAATCCTATAATCGCCAAAACAGAACAAACAGATAATACGATTATTTTTGTTTTAGATTTTTTTATTTTCATTGTAATTCACCTGAAAATTAAGTTTTGTAATTTTATTTTTATCCATATCTATATTTCTTTTTAATTAATATTCCATAGGATTTTGTTCGTAATATTCTTCGGCGGCTTTGAATACATCAATTATTGCATTTCCTATTTCTTCCGCCGTAGCATTGGCAGGCAAGTTTATTGACTTTATGCAGCCATAATATCCGCCCTTTTTTTCTCTAAATTTTTCAGTTGCACAAACTCTATAACTTCCATCTTCATACAATTCTATACATGATAAAAGATTATGTTTCCAAAAGGTTATATAGCCCTTATACTTAGAACCCTTTTTCCAAAAATCATTTGGTTTTCCTATATACAACGGACTGTCCCCAATAGATTTTAACCCTAAAAGAGCTTCATTTCCTAACTTAGTTACAAGATTATCTTCTGTTTCATTAATTGTTACTAACTTATCAGCACATGTATTGTAACCGGCCCTATGTTCAACTTCTGCAACAATTAAAAATCTTCCCTCTCCTTTATATATTCTTACTGTCCACGGATAAGGTTGTACACTCATCTTTCTCCTCCTCTGTTTTTCCATTGATTATCAAATGGTACCTTACCAACCCTGACATAACAATCAGAGGTGGTTTTGTCTAAAAATACTTTTCAAATCTAATTCCGTTAGCATCGCACCGCAAATACGCAACTCTGTTACTTTCAAAATAATTTGCCAAATAACTGCCATCTCTGTGCCATGTATGTTTCATATCCCATTCTTCTGTCCAATACACAGGAAATCTCCAACTTGGTTTCATAAAATTAACTACAAATTTATCGGTATTATACTTTTTCATTTCATTTTTATAGTCATAGGCGTCTAAAAATTCATAAATTAAATTTTTAGTATCTTCTTCATTATTTGGGCAATCTTGTATCATAAAAACACGCACTGATTCAGCATTATAAGGAAGTTCTTTTTCATAATCGTATAATTTTAATTTCCTGTTACGAGCGCAATCCTCTATTTCAAATATTCTTTCCTTATTAGGATCATTTGTTCTGTGATAAAGCTCAACACGATATGATAAAAATCCTATAATTGCCAAAACAGAAAAAACAGACAATACGATTATTTTTGTTTTAGATTTTTTTATTTTCATTGTAATTCACCTAAAAATTAAGTTTTCCTTTTATCACAAATCCCCGTCAAAATCAGACACTCGCCAAACATTATTATCATCCGATTTCCATTGCACCGTATAAGAAAGATCCTTAGCAATATAACTGTCATACTCATTATTCAGTTGATATCTAAAATAACAGCTATAGTTTACTTCCGCAGATTTTAAAGACAATATCTGCGGTTCAATACTCGTAAACTTTGACTCAAAAATTTCTAAATTGTTTTTGTCTGTACAATTCTCCACATACAGATAATTCATATTTTTATAAATTTGCTCCGATACTATATCCTGATATTTGCTTTTTGAGTAATCTCCGTAATTATCGCAAGACTCCTGTACTATGTCATAAGTTAGGTCGGTAAGATTATTTTCTATATTTTTCCGATGATTAATACAAACCCCAATTCCGACAAAAGCAAGAACAAATGCTGTTATTACCGCTGCAACCTTTATCTTTCCCTTTTTATCCAGTGCTTTTAATTTTCTGAAACTGTTTAATAAATCATCAAGAGGGGTACTGTTATATGGAACTATTGTTGAAAAAGGACCAACCACTAAAACTTCCCAAAATAATTTGAAGCAAATATAAAGCAGCAATAATAAGCTACACAATTGCGGTATATTAATAAACAAGAAAATATACCATATCAAAAAAAACAGATCAATCAACCTATTTACCCATATTATTTTGCCTTTAAGTTTTAAAGTTGCTTTGCAATTGGGGCATTCTTTTTCTTTCCAAAAATTGGTATAAAAACCTTTTTTATACCAACTGATACATTCTTCTCCGCAAACAGGACATTTAGTTTTTTTAGATAATAAATCTATAATTTTATCTTCCAACATATCCATCTCTTTTTTCATTTAATTTCAAGCATTTTTTGAGCAAAATTCGTCATATATTCAGTATTGATTTCACGATTTTCATTAATCTCATCTTCCGTAAAATTGCCATTTGCATATCTTTCTATATACGGCTTTATAAAATCCGAATCATACTTTTTAAGATAATCACAACCGTACTCAAAGTAATCCCAATATCCACAAGTAATCATATACTCTAAAAAATTTGTTATAACCTCATTCTCATTTTGATTTTTAATATCATCAAAGGCTATGACATAAGGGGTATCGTTTTTTGCATAAGCTATATATTGATTTGAAAAGAATACCACTTCTTGATCTTGTATTTTAATTGATGCACCTGAATTTGAATTATTTATGTTATTCTGCTCTTTATTTATGTATTCATAATCAAAAAAATTATTTAGCTTAAAATCGAGTAATTCTTCGTCATGATATTTTATTTTAACATCTGTATTTTCGTATGATAATATCTGCGATGAATTACCTTTTACCCTATATATTTGTTTATAGACAAAGCTATTAGAAATTAAATTCGGTAATCCAATGTAGCAATCAGATGATCTTTCCGGTGTTTTTGCAATAGTACCGACATTTGAGATACAAATTTTAATAAACAATAATACAAATATTGCTATAAAAGCTACTATTGTTCGTGCAATAATATTTAAAAATATTTTTGACCAATATAAATCTGCGTCAAAATTATTTGCATATAGATTATTAAGTATTATTACAAGAAGTATTTGTAAAATGATTGCCGTAAACATTCTTAACAACTGTGAATTAAAGTTATAATTCATACTTTTAAAAAGATAAAATGACGAATCAATTGTATATTTTTCTGCATACATTTGCAAATTTATAAATATATAGACTAAATAAGAAACAACTATAGCCACAACTAAAACATAAAATAATAATATAACTACTATAGATTTTTCTTTGCCCTTAATTTTACCATATATATCTTTTAATAAATTTCTGCCGGTATAAGCAAATGTAATAATTTGGAATATAATTACAAAAAATACGCAATCCGTTAATAAGCTATATATAGATTTAATCTCTGTACTTTTAAAAATATAACAGCCAATATCAAGTATAACTCTTATGAATAAAAGAGCAAAAAAGGATATTACTATTTGCTTTTTATACAGTAAAAAAGTTTTCTTAGCAAAGCCAAATATAACAAATGCACTGAATGAAAAAAAGAATACCGTAAATAAAACAATTGACCATATTAAATTATTTAAAGGATAAACCGGTAAAATCGATTTTGAGTAAGGTGTCGATAAGAATACAGCTAATTCAAGCAGAGTAATTAATATCCCCATAAAGCAAATATTTTTATTTATTATTTTTCGCATAACTATACACACCATTTCAAATTATTATCAGTTATAAAATCATCAAAAAAAAGCACGATGTTTATTAGAAACTTTGCAAGTAGTATTGAATTGTTATCTGTACCGTAATTAAAAAACTGAACACTTTACACTCTTTGTTTTTCTGTTAATTACCACCCCTGACATAATAATCAGAGGTGGTAGTTCTATACACCTAATCAATATTCCATAGGATTTTGTTCATAATATACTTCGGCGGCTTTGAATACATCAATTATTGCATTTCCTATTTCTTCCGCCGTAGCATTGGCAGGCAAGTTTATTGACTTTATGCAGCCAT